>NZ_BJXB01000016.1 GCF_007990775.1 Deinococcus cellulosilyticus NBRC 106333 = KACC 11606
CCCCATTCACTTTGAGGGGTTCGCTGAGGCTGCTGGTGATTTCTGCCCAGCCGCGAATGGTCCCCTGACCATCGGCCACATCCAGGGTGTATCTGGGTTGCCAGCTGATGGCACGAGAAAGGTAGCGAAGCTGCGGAGCCTGACTGTTCTGAACGCTAAATTGGTACTGCGTGGTATTTGAGATGCCCACGTCTGGCGGCAGCTTCTGGTATTCCAGGGCAGCTGTGGGGGCCCTGAAGTACCAACCTGTTTTTCCATCCTGAATGAGAACCTGATTCCCTTCGTATTTCACCAGCGTCCCTTCTCTCAGCTCGCTGCCACTTCGAACCCCGACGGTCAGTCCGATCAGGCTGTCGTATCCATTCTGGGTTTTCTGGGACACCTGATACCGGGTGACCTCTGCCCCCAGGAGATCGAGGGACCTTGGAACAATCTGGCAAAGGTCTGAAGGGGTAAATTCCAGTGTCACCTGGTTGTCTTTGACCTGAGCAGCTTCAATGATTTCTGCAAAACCAGGGTAAATCCGCAGCTCAGCAGCCTGCGCAGAGGAGAAAAGCAGCAGCAGCAGCATCAAAATGTGTTTTTTCATACTTTTAGCTTAGAACCCTGTGGGTGAGGATCATGCTTTTTAGGTGAGAAACAGCTTCAGCTGACAGGTGCATTGCGCAGAAGCAGAGCATGCTGTTCCTGAATGTCTTCCAGCTCTTCGCGCGCTTCATCCTCGGTGTGCCGGTTGCTCCTGAGTCCCTTGCTGACCGCACGCAACTGACCTGCACATGCCTCTGCAGTGGTCAGACGCTCGGTCAGTCGGGATTGCTGGATCATGGTGGTGCACAGGGTGGAAAGCAGGGTGAGCAGGCTGACTGCACCACAGGTGAGGGTCCATCCGGTTTTCCCCTCTCCCACGATGGCCCCCTGCTTGATGGCTGCATATGTGGCAATGGCCGTTGCCAGAAACCCGGCAATGGAACTGACCGTGGTGAGTGTGTTGTAGGTGCGGCGCATGCGCCCGATCAGGCTCTGAACGAACTGAAGGTATTCCCGGATGCGGTCACTTGTGGTCATGCTTTCCTCCCCTGAAGTGCTCCTTCCAGTTTAAGCTTCACTTCAGGAGAGGGAAGGTGACAATCGCCGTTGTCCCCACTCCAGGCTGGCTTTCCAGGCGGATCTGGCCCTGGTGCTCCTCCACAATCCAGCGGGCAATGTTGAGCCCCAGCCCGGTGCCTCCAGGGTCAGTCATCCCCTGGGCAGTGTTGTCTGCCCGGTAGAAACGGTCAAAGACATGCTTGAGGTCTTCTTCACCGATGCCAATTCCGGTGTCTTCCACACGCAACTCGATGTGCTTTTCACCGGACAGCAGGTGTACCGTGACCGTGCCACCATCAGGGGTGTACTTGATGGCGTTGCTGACCAGAATGACCAGCAATTGCTTCAGGCGGTCCGGGTCGCCCAGCACCAGACAACTGTCCAACTGTCCCAGAAGCATCTGGCGACGGCCTCGGGTGCGCTCCAGCTCCCGGAAGGTGTCCTGCACGAGCTGGTCCAGACGCACATCGTCTTCAATCATGGGCAGATCAGCGTTGCCTTTGGCCATGCCCAGCAGGTCCGTCACCAGACGACCCAGACGGGTGGCCTCACGGTGGCAGTCCTGCAGAATTTCCAGCTTTTCTTCTTCAGGGATGTCCTTGAACCGCAGAAGCACTTCCAGGTTGCCCTGAATGCCCGCCAATGGGGTCTTGATCTCGTGTGAGGCCTCCGAGACAAAGCGCTTCTGGGCTTCCATCACACGCAGCAGTTGCTGTTCACTGTGCCTGAGGGCCTCTTCGATGGCCTTGCGGTCCGTGATGTCCAGGCTTGCGCTGAGGGCGGTCAGGGCCTGGCCCTGGGCATCTCTGGAGAAGATGGTGGTCTTGCCGTAAATCCAGCGCCAGGTGCCATCCCTGTGCTTCATGCGGTACTCCCGCTCAATGACTTCGCCCTCGGCCAGCAAAGGCACCGACTGGTAATGCTGGTAGGTGGCAGGAAGGTCCTCGGGTGGGAACAGTTTGACCACTTCGGCTTCCCCCATGCCCTCAAGTTCTTGCAGGGTATACCCGATCACCTGTGCAGCATAGTTGTTTGAAAAGACTGTTTTTCCAGTCTTCAGGTCACGCAGGCCAATCACTGCAGGAACCGCCTCGGTGATGCGGCGCAAGAACTCCTGGTTCTCTTTCAGTTCCTGTTCCGCCATCTTGCGGGAAGTGACATCCTGGGTGGTGCTCCCCACCCCGATCAGGCGACCATCACGCGACTTGACCGGGAAGTAGGTGACCTGCCAGTGAGGGGGTTTTTGGCCTTCCGGTGCATGCCTGCCTTCAAATTCAACAGGAGGCAAAGCTTCCTCTGTGGCAATCACCTGATCGATCAGCGGTTTCACATGCTGGTAGGTGTCAGGGAAAAGTTTTTGCAGGTGAGCATTTTCGTACTCGGAACGTGAATAGCGGGTTCCCTCAATCAGTCTGGGATTGACCAGTTTCATCTGATAATTGAGATCCATCAGGGCCATCCCAACAGGCACATGCTCAATCAGGGCCTGCAGCACTTCATGCCCATCATCAAGGGCTCGGATCACACCAAGCCAGGCCACCACCCGTGACTGGTCCATCACAGGACTGACCTGAACCCTGTACCACTGGTAGGCGTGGCTCTCCTGCATCACCCGAAAAGTGAGACTGAATTCCCGGTCGGTCTGCAGACCCTGTTCAAACGCTTCAGTGAGCACCATTCGATCTTCGGGATGAAGCACACTCTGCTGTTCCTCACGGGAGCGTTCCACCACGGGAAAGGTTTCACTCAATTTGCGGTTGTACACGTATTCCCGGCCGTCCGGTGTGACCATCCAGGCGGGTTCAGGCAGGGCATGCAGCACCTGGGTGACAGGAATGTGGTCTAGGGTCCTTTGCTCTGGGATCATTTTTTCCTCGGGGTTACACGTGCATTTCAGACAGTGTAGGCGAAAAGCGCAACCCATGCTACGCCGAAGACTGGAGATGGGCCAACATGAAGATTCTTAAGGCCCGAAACCGATCCGAAAAACACAAAACACCCCGGAACAGGTCCGGGATGTCGAAAGGCAGGGGTTCAGTTGAGGACCAGAGCCACAGGCTCGGCTTCTTCCAGACTGTGAAAGACCAGAGAGTTGTTGCGGGTGGGCACAAAGGAAACGCGGGTTCTGACCCGGATGTGGCGGATGTGCTCGTTCATGTCGGTGCAGGGTCCAGTATAGACCCAGTAGTAGGCTTGCTTCAGGGCTTCGAGTTTTTCCCCTTCTGGGAGAGCGATCTCGCCTGCAACGATTTGCATGCTGCCTTCACTCCCGAGCATCTGCACTCTGCCAGTAACCGGGATACCGTTGATCGTTCCGAGGTGCTGCTGAATCACAACAGAAGTGTAACTGTATTTCACCTGAAGAACTGTGTGAACTGTTGCCATGATCTCATCTCTGCACCATCAAGCACAGAAAGTGAGCACCAGACGGCACTTGATCCAGGATTCATGAAGATGCCACTACGGGTTTGAGCATCCTCTCAAAAACAAAAAACTGGAGGGTTTTCCCCTCCAGCACAGAGTTCAAGCCGTTTTACAGAATGTCGTCGCGGATGCAAGCTTTAAAGTGCCCGGGGGTCACTTCACGCAGGTCAGGGACCTTGGTGGCGCACTCAGCAATGGCATAGCGACAGCGGGTGCGGAACACGCAGCCACTTGGCGGATTGATGGGGCTGGGGATGTCCCCTTCCAGAATGATGCGCTCACGCTTCACTGTGGGATCTGGGATGGGGGCTGCACTCAGCAGGGCCTCGGTGTAAGGGTGCTTGGGGTTCTGGTACAGTTCGCGGCTGGTGGCAATCTCCATCACGCGGCCCAGGTACATCACGATCACCCGGTCACAGATGTACTCCACCACAGCCAGATCGTGTGCGATGAACAGCACAGTCAGGTTCATTTCCTGCTGCAGATCCTGAATCAGGTTCACCACCTGTGCCTGAATGGACACGTCCAGTGCAGATACGGGCTCGTCAGCGACAATGAAGCTGGGGTTCACAGCCAGAGCGCGGGCAATCCCGATGCGCTGACGCTGGCCCCCGGAGAACTCGTGGGGGTAACGGCGCATGTGCTCGGGGAGCAGACCCACGCGTTTCAGCAGGGTGCCCACGCGCTCGGTGCGCTCCTGGGGAGTGCCAATGTGGTGGATCTGCAGGGCCTCACCGATGATGTCGGCAACGGTCATGCGGGGGTTCAGGGATGCGAAGGGGTCCTGGAAGATGATCTGCATCTTCTTGCGGTACTCACGCATCTGGGACTTGCTCAGTTTGGTGATGTCCACACCCTCAAACTTCACTTCACCGCCGGTGGGTTCGATCAGACGGAGGATGCTGCGGCCCACGGTGGTTTTCCCGGAACCGGATTCGCCCACCAGACCCACCACTTCGCCCCGTTTCAGGCTGAAAGACACATCGTCTACGGCCTTGACGTTGGCCACCACGCGGGACAGGATTCCCCCACGGATGGGAAAGTACTTCTGCAGGTTCCTGACTTCCAGCAAAGGCTGGTCTTTGCTGGTGAAGGACATGTCCTTCTGGGGTGCGTTCTGGGTCATAGTTCTCTCCAGCGGATGCAGCGGGACATGTGCCCGTTCCCGGTGTTTTCGAGGGGAGGCACAGCCTTGTTGCAGTCCTCAACCATGAATTTGCAGCGGGGTGCAAAAGAGCAACCCGGGGGCAGCCTCAGGGGGTTGGGAACGTTGCCGGGAATGGCTTCGAGCTTGCGCTTGGTGCCCGTGTCTTCGGACTGGTAGTCCACCCGGGGAATGGAGTTCAGCAGGCCCATGGTGTAAGGGTGCTTGGGAGCTTTGAAGATCTCCACCACATCCCCTTCTTCCACCACACGGCCTCCATACATGACCACCACACGGTCGGCCATCTCGGCGACCACACCCAGGTTGTGGGTGATGAACAGGATGCTCATGCCAATTTCTTTTTGCAGTTTGCGCATCAGGTCCAGAATCTGGGCCTGAATGGTCACGTCCAGAGCAGTGGTGGGCTCGTCGGCAATCAGGAGTGCAGGATTGCAGCTGAGGGCCATGGCGATCATCACACGCTGGCGCATCCCCCCAGACATCTGGTGGGGGTACTCGTGCACGCGCTTGCGGGCTGCGGGGATGCCCACGAACTCAAGCATCTGCACGGCCACTTCCAGAGCGTCCTTGCGGGTCTTGTTCTGGTGCAGCATCACCGCTTCGGCGATCTGGTCACCGACGGTATATACAGGGTTCAAGCTGGTCATGGGTTCCTGGAAGATCATGGAAATGTCGTTTCCACGGATCTTGCGCATGGTGGCTTCGTCCAGCTTGGTGATGTCTTTCTGGGTTTTGTCCTTCCCGGTGAAGAGGATCTCCCCTTCCACAATTTTGCCGGGAGGGCTTTGAATGAGTCGCATGATGGAGAGACTGGTCACCGATTTGCCGGAGCCCGATTCTCCCACCACAGCGAGGGTTTCGCCTTTGTTGATGTGGAAGGTCACCCCGTCCACGCTCTTGACGACTCCTTCGTCCGTGAAAAAGTACGTCTTGAGGTTATTAACAGCCAGCAAGACGTCGCTGGTTGCAGCCATGATTCCTCCTACTTTTGCTTGCGGTGTTGAACTGCACTTCCGATCATCATAACAGGATTTTCTGAAATGTATACACAGCAGGCAAACTCTTTTCGGGCACATCTTAACACGAAAAGGACGCAGTGCAACATCCTGCATTTTTGATGCTCTGGCAGCTCAACTTTTCTCTGTGCATCCGGTTTTTCCCCAGGTGTTCAAGAGACACAAACCTGAGGTGCAGGGGCTGAAGAAAAAGCACAAAAAAACCACCCTTGCGGGTGGCTCAAAGGGTTCAGACCGAACCTTCAGGCCAGGATCATCTGGCGATGAAGTTGAGCACCAGGGCAAGCACCATGAACAGGCCGCCAAAGATGCTGGTCATGCGGATCAGGCCACCTTCAACGCCCTTGCCGCCGAACAGGTCAGAACCGCCGCCCATGCCACTGGACAGACCGGACTGCTTGGGGGTCTGAAGCAGCACAAACAGCACCACCCCGAGGGCAGCAACAACATAAAGAATGTAGACCAGAATCTGCATGTTTCCTCCGATTTTCTGCGTGTGGTGCCGGGGAGGGGACTCGAACCCCTACGGTTTCCCGCTCGATTTTGAGTCGAGTGCGTCTACCAATTCCGCCACTCCGGCGCAACAGGGAGTTTAGCACTGCATGGCCCAAAAGTCAAGAAATCCCGTCTTCATGGGGGTTTTCCGGAGCGGTCAGCGGTCAGCGATCAGCAGTCAGCCTTCCAATGTGACCTCAGTTTTTGATGCATAAATGAAAGGGGAGTGTCCATCGCAAATGATCCCAGCAAAGCTGGTTATGTACAGACCTCCTGCAAGCGCAAAAGCCAATGGTGTTTTTGCTGATGGCTGACCGCTGATGACTGATCGCTTTACAGCATCTGGCTTGGACGGGGCAGGTTTTCCTCCTCAGGGTCTTTTTCCCTGTGGTAGATGATGCCCTCGTTTTGTCTGGCAATGTCCTGCACGCGAGAGATCTGGATGCTGGTGTCCGTGACCACCACCAGCATGAGTACCGCATCCTGCAGCATGTGGCTGTAGAAACCTGCCTCTTCTTTGCTGTAACCCAGAGCAATCAGGGCCTCATGGAAACTGGTGGATGAAACATTTTCCAGTCGATCTGCAAATTTGCCTGTGACGAATAAATTCTGCCAGGTCTTTTCGGTCTGGACAGGAATCCCAAAGTACTGTTCCTGCTGCAGGCTCAATTTCTGGTGCTCTGGAGCCACCAGTGAAATGTATCCCGCGGGAATGGCCTGATCGATCAATTGTTGAATGGCTTTCTGGGCCTGGCCCAGGTCTTTGAATACAGCAGTCACGGAGCTCATGTGGTCGGTTTTCATCCGCGTCTCCTTTCACGGGTCCGAGGGCACGCCCTGCAGACTTCACTCTGTCAGTATGGCAGTGCAGCTTGAAACCACCTTGAAGGAGAGGTGATTTTTCTTAGGCAATTCCTAAGGGGCTGTACAGGCTTTCCTCAGCAACAAAAAACCCGGGTCTCACAATGGACCCGGGACCCAAAACAGGCGGCTTACCTCTTCAGTTCACTGACTGCAGTGATGCTGATGCCCCCTCTGGGACGCTGAATGAGTTCCACACGCACAGCATGGGGATTCAGGGCCTCAAAGAAGTCTCTGGCAATTTTGTCCGACAGGTGCTCACAGAAGATGCCTGCATCTCTGAGCCCCTGGAAGTACAGCTTGACACTTTTGCTTTCCACACAGGCCTCGTCTGGCCAGTAAGTCAGTTTGCAGCTGTAGAAATCTGGCTGACCTGTCACGGGACAGTGGGCGTAGATCTCCTCTGTATATAAGGTGACTTCTTTGAGGTTCTTGCTTTTGGGAGAGGGGAAGACCTCAAGTTTGCCTTCACCGTCTGTGACCTTGCGGCCCAGCATGGTGAGGTTCTCGACAAGTTGGGGGTTGTTGTGCTCTTCAGACATGCCAGCTCACTGTACCTTAACCAGACGGGAAACAAAAAAACCATCGACACCATTGACTGGAACTGTGCGGGTTCCAACGGCTGTTTTGACGGAGGGAACAGACAGATCAGGGGCTTGGGCCTGAAACTCTGGGTGGTTCTTCAGAAATTCCACAATGACCTCTTCAGATTCCTGAGGAAGCACACTGCACACGCTGTAGACCAGTTCTCCCCCATCGGCCACAAATTTGCTGCTTTCTTCCAGCAGGGTTTTCTGCAGGTCACTCATTTCCTGGGCGTATTCGGGGGTGATGCGGAGTTTGATCTCCGGGTGGGTGCGCAACGTACCAGAGCCTGTGCATGGAGCATCCAGCAGGACTTTGCTGTAGGTTCCCAGGTTTTCAGGGGATCTCAAATCTGCAGTTTTGAAGGTGACCTTCTGGCCGAGCCTTTCAGCATTTTGCCTGCCCTGTTCTGCTTTTCTGGGGTCAAGGTCCACACTGGTGACCCTTGCGCCTTTTTTGGCCAGAAACGCGGCTTTGATGCCTGTCCCACCTGCAAGATCGAGCACTTCCCTGTTCATCACTTCGCCCAGGGCTTCAATGACACTGTAGGAGGCGGGGTTGATGGGCTGCGCCTGACCTTTTTGATAGGCTTTGGTCTTCCTGAGGGATCTGGAGAGGACCACCTTGTCAATCTGTCCGATGCCCGGTTCCACCAGGGCTTCTTCCTCTTCGAGTTGCCTGACCCCTTTGTCGGAAAGCCACAGCCAGAGCGGACTGGGTTGCAGCAAGTCCTCAACCACAGCTTCCCATTGTTCTGGATAGGCTTTTTTGTACTCTTCCAGCAGCCAGTCTGGAAGGCTGTAGGTTGTTTCTTCTGGCAACTGGACTTTCCTCAGGACAGCATTGACCAGCCCTCCCAGCCTGGGACTGTGTTTTTTTGCAATTTCGGTGTACTCATTGACCACCGCATGGGGAGGGGTCTCCAGAATCAGTTTTTCAAATGCACCGAGCAGCAGGATCACCCAGGTTTCACGCTGGGGCTTTTTGTTGAGGAGGGGCAGCAGGGCCTTTTCCAGGGTCTGTGCATGACGCAATGTTCCATACACCAGATGGGTCATCAGGCCTGCATCTGAAGAACTGATTTTTGCATTCAGGGCCTGATCGAGCAGGGGGGCAGCGTAGGCCCCATCGAGCACCTGCTTCAGGATTCGCACTGCGAATGTTCGCGCAGGATTGACGGATGACATAAAACCTCCAGCGCTCCATTGTAACAGGCGCTGGAGGTTCTGTTTTCCATCAAACCCTGCAATTGAAGTTCAGGGCAGGTGAGGCGGTCCGCAAGAATTCTGTTGCAATCAGGCGGTTTTGACGACTGTGATGGCAAAGCGAACTGCAGTGCGCTCTTCGTCTTCCAATTCCAGTTTGACAAACGAAGGCTGGGTGGTGAGATCAAGGTTTTCCGGCTGAATGTAACCCCTGGCAATGGCGATGGCTTTGACGGCCTGGTTGACGGCAGCAGGACCGATGGCCTGCACTTCGACTTCTCCTTTGGTGCGGAGTAATGCCGCAATCGCCCCAGCAACAGCATTGGGTCTTGATTTACCGGATACGCGTAACGTTTCCACGAAGTACCTCCGCGATGATGCAGACCTTAACGACGAAGTTTATACCCTAATTTAATATATTTCACACTTAATAGCAATTTGATGATCACACCGGAAAACTGCGCTGATAGCGCCACTTCTGGCCCAAATGGGTTTTTCACCTACCTGTCACCCCCGGAGAACGTACGATTTTTTACTTGCCCAGACACACAAAAGGTATTAGAGTAAGAACGTCAACCTAACCCGAGGTTCCCTCGCTTGCCAGAGAAGCAAATGGTGCGCTTTAGACACGCAGCTGCTTCTAGGCAAGCGATTTGCGTACGTTTGACACATGTGTATAATCATAAATCACATTGATGGCAGTCTACCGAGTCTGTAGCAACACCCAAAACCCCTGTTCAGTACATGGTTCCCAGTTGCCTCCAGACAAATTAGACCCCCCGCTACGCCTAAGGAGGAACGATGAATCACTCGGGTAAGAATATGCATCACTCTGAAAGTCTGTACCGACAGGCCGAGCGTCAAAGACTGGAACCGGACTTCCCCGGCCTCTTTGATGAGATGGAACACGACGCCTGCGGTGTGATTGCCAGCATCCGCAAAACCGGTGAAGCGACCCACGGAAACATCGTCCGCACCCTCCAGGCACTGGCCTCGATGGCCCACCGCAGCGGTGAAGTGCGTGGCGAAGGTGACGGATGTGGCATCCAGACCGACATCCCCAGAAAAATCTGGGAAACCTACCTTGTAGAATCCAAACTCGACGGGAACCTGGCCTACACCCCCGAGTTTTTTGTTGGACATTTCTTCATTCCCCAGGGCCAGAATCCCCGCGAACTGCTCGACGCCCTGCGCGTTGCAGCCAGCAAGTACGGCGCCCAGATCCTGCTGGAGCGTCAGGGCAACACCTACACCCCTGCTCTTGGCCCCATCGCCAAACTGACCGAGCCTGTGTTCATTCAGGTGGCCGGTCTGGTGCAGGGCGAGGCCGCCTGGGATCGTGAATCAAAGCTGTTCGCCCTGGGTCTGGAACTCGAGAAAACCCAGCCTGTGCACGTGGTGAGCCTCAGCAGCTTCTCCACTGTATATAAGGTGCGCGGCAGTGCAGAAATCCTCGGGCGCTACTACCCCGAGCTGAACCTGCCCGAGTTCGTGTCCGTGATCTCCATCGGGCACAACCGCTACTCCACCAACACCCTCTCCACCTTCGAGCAGGTGCAACCCTTCTCGATGCTGGCCCACAACGGCGAGATCAACACCATTGACCGTCTGCGCCGTGAAGGTGTGCTGCTGAACATCCCCCTCACTGGTGGTTCTGATTCCCAGGACCTGAACCGCGTGATGGCAGGCTACATCAACACCCGTGGCCTGAGTCTCCTGGAAGCTCTGGAATCTGTGTTCCCCCCCATCCTCCACGAGGTCAAAGGCTTCAGCGCTCCTCTGCAGGACACTTACATGGGTCTGCGCCTGACCGGTGGTCCTCTGGCCCAGGGTCCTGCCGCCATCATTGCCCGTTACAGCAACGAGTGCGTGTTCTCCGTGGACGCTCTGGGTCTGCGCCCCCTGTGGTTCGGTGAAACCGAGAAGGAATACTTCTGGTCCTCCGAGCGCGGTGTGATTCCCCTCGGCACCATGGTCTCCGATCCCCAGCCTTTCTCCCCTGGTGAAAAGTGCGTGGCCATCGTGGAAACCGGCGTGTCCGTCAAGATCTACGCCAACGAGAACGTTCAGCGCCTGACCCTGGAGCGCGTGCACGCCAAGAACGCCCAGTTGAATGGTGCCCGTGAACGCATCCCTGGTCCCCACTGGGAAGCAAAAGACCAGACCCTGCCCGAGATTCCTGCTGCTGCCAAGGCTGCATTCGGCTGGGACAAGTGGGATGAGAACTACGTCGATTCCATCGTGGAAAAAGGCGTGGAGCCCATCTCCTCCCTGGGCTTCGACGGTCAGATGCCCGCCCTGCGTGAAGAGAAACCCAACCTCGCCGAGTTCTACAAGGAAACCGTGGCCGTGGTGACCAACCCTGCCATCGACCGCGAGCGTGAAATCGAGCACTTCTCCACCCGCCTGATCACCGGTCGTCGTCCTCTGCCCGGCAGTGCAGAAGGCCACAGCGTTGAACTGCTGACCCCTGTGCTGGCTCCCACTGCAGCCCTGGCGAAGAAGCACGGCACCCTGACCATTGCCAGCCTGGAAGCCGAACTGAAAACCAGCTTCGTGGTCCCCAGCCTGAAAGCCGACGAGTCCATCAAGGACGCTCTGGCCCGCCTGAAGGCAACCGCCCAGGAAGCTGCCAGAAGTGGCGCTGAACTGGTCGTGGTGGACGACACCAGCCTGTACCAGAACGGTGAAGCGGCCCTCGACATCATCCTGTCTGTGGGTGCCGTCGAGAAGGCCCTCACCGAACTGCGTGACGAGGAAGGCATCTCCCTGCGCCGCAAACTCGGCCTGGTGGTGCGCTCCGGTCAGGTCCGCAACCTGCACGACATTGTGCTGCTGGTCGGCCTGGGTGCCGAAGGTGTGGAACCCACCCTCATGTACGTGCTGAACCCCGAAGAAACCGCCCAGGACAAACTGATTGGCGGTCTGACCAAGGGTGCAGAGAAGGTCATGAGCACCATGGGCATCCACGAGCTTCGCGGTTACGGCCACATCTTCTCCAGCCTGGGTCTGAAAGACGACCTTGCCAACGAGATTGGTGTGCGCAACTTCTGGGGCTCCAGAGACAAGGGTTACGGACTGACCGAACTCGAAGCCACCATGAAGAAGCGCCTCTCCAAATTCCAGGCCGGACAGGCCAACCTTGAGCGTGATGTGCGCTTCAACCCCCGTCTGTTCAAAGCGGCATTCCAGCTCTCCAACGGCGAAATTGCCCCCGAAGACTACTCGGCCCGCATCAAGGCTCTGGAACTTGAAATGCCCCTCGCTGCCCGTCAGCGTCTGGAGTTCAACGCTCCCGAAGGCACCCAGGCCGTCGATCCCGAAACCGTGGACCTCGCCGTGGGTGGTCAGTCCCTGCCCTTCGTGATCAGCGCGATGAGCTTCGGGTCCCAGAACGAAACCCCCTTCCGTGCCTATGTGGAAGCTGCAAAGCGCCTCAACATCATCGCCATGAACGGTGAAGGTGGAGAGATCCCCGACATGGTCAACAAGTACAACCACTGGCGTGGACAGCAGGTGGCCTCCGGACGTTTCGGTGTGTCCTCCAGAATGCTGAACTCCTGCGCCGTGATTGAGATCAAGGTGGGTCAGGGCGCCAAGCCCGGTGAAGGTGGACACCTCCCCGGCAAGAAAGTGACTGCCAAAGTGGCTGCTGCACGTCACGCTGTTCCCGGCGTCGACCTGATCAGCCCTTCCAACAACCACGATGTGTACTCCATTGAGGACCTGGCGCAGCTCATCGAAGAGCTGAAGACCGTGAACCCCAATGCAAAGATCGACGTGAAGATCCCTGTGGTTCCTGGCGTTGGCACCATCGCTCTGGGTGTTGCCAAGGCAGGCGCTCACATCATCACCCTCTCCGGCTTTGAAGGCGGTACGGGTGCAGCTCGTATGCACGCCCTGAAGTACGCCGGGATGCCGGTCGAGTTCGGTGTGCGTCAGGCCCACAAGATGCTGGTTGCCGCAGGCATGCGTGACAAAGTGGAACTCTGGGCTGATGGTGGTGTGAAAACCGCACTGGACGTGGCCCGTCTGGTGGCCCTCGGTGCCAACCGCACTGGCTTCGGAACCCTGTCCATGGTCGCCATCGGCTGCACCATCTGCCGTGGCTGTCAGCTGGACACCTGCCATGTGGGCATCGCCACCCAGGTCGAAACCAAGGAGCAGGCCGACGCCCACCACATGAAGCGCTGGGTGCCCCGCGAACTGCCCCGCGAAGTCGAACGCCTGACCACCTTCTACACGGCCCTCGGCGAAGAACTGAAGAAGATTGTGGCAAGCCTTGGCCTCTCCAGCCTGCAAGAACTGGTCGGACGCACCGAATTCCTGCAGTACATGGGTGGCGAAGAACTCGACATGAGCGACGTGCTCTCCCCCGTCGAGCAACCCGCCGGATGGGCCAAACTGGGCCGCCGCGTGGTGCACAAGCCCCTGAACTACATGACCAAGATGGTCAGTGACTGGGTCGCAGACGTTCTGGACGAAGAGGAAATCATCTACCGTGATGGTCCTGTCGCCAGCACCGAACGCGCCCTCGGCACCCACCTGGTGGGAACCCTGCAACGCAAGACCAAGATCAACACCAAGCGGGTGAAGCTGCACTTCGAAGCCGGTTCCATCCCAGGAAACGGACTGGGTGCGTTCAACAACGCTCCCGTGGAAATTCTGGTTGACGGTGGTGCTCAGGACGGCGTGGGCAAATCCTCCCTCGGCGGCAAGATCACCGTGCTCAAAGGCAGAAACCACCAGGGTCAGCGTGTGGACGGCTCTGTGGGCAAATCCTTCGCCTATGGTGCCATCGGCGGACGCTTCCTGCTGCAGGGCAACGCAGACAGCCGTTTCTGCGTGCGTCTCTCTGGTGCTGACGTGGTGCTTGGTGGAGAACTGCGCGGACCCGTGGACGACTCCCTCGGCATGATCGCCACCCGCGCCAACGCCAAGGGCTTCGCCTTCGAGTACATGACTGCAGGCCGCGCCGTGGTGGTGGGCGATCCCGGACCCTGGATCTGCTCTGGCATGTCCGGTGGTGTGATCTACACCCGCTACGCTCCCGACAAGGGCCTCGATGATGCCGCCCTCAAGCGCCGTCTCGCCAAAGGCTCCAGCGTGGTTGTGCTTCCCCTCAACCCCCAGGGCATGGCCGACATCCGCGAACTGCTCGGGGATTACCATGACGCCCTGATTAAAAGCGAACAGCACGGTGCTGCACGCCGCGTGGCCGAGCTTCTGGTGGACCCTGCACAGCACTTCAGAATGATCATTCCTGCTGCACAAACTGTGGACCAGACGGTGGCCACAGAGTAAAGCCGCACCTCGCTCTTGCTTGTTAATGCTTCGCTTTCCTCCCCTGTCACGCAGGGGAGGATTTTTTCAGTCGTAAAAAAAGAACACCTTCCCCTGAAACTCGTTGCCCAGTGCCAGAGGTGTGTCCACCCGGATGGTGTATTCCAGTTCTCCAGCAAGACTGGTCAGGTCCAGGGCAAAGGGCAATGGAAAATATTCATTCCAGTCTCCATAAGTGATTTTGACATCTCCTCTGGCTCCTGCAGCGTCAAAAATCAGGTGGTCTCCATTCCGGGCGGTGGTGTCCCTGAACCGGACATCCATGAATGCACCACTGGCGTACTTCTCGATGTGCACCACAGGGATCTTTTTGTAGGTGGGTTTGTTGTTCAGGAAAGCCCGCTGTGACCTGAGCCGGTGGTCATGTACGGATGCATCTTTATACGCTGCATCAATGAGGTCCACGTACCCCACAACCCTGGCATCCCTGCCATGGTAAAGCTGGTATTCAAGTGCTGAGTACTGCTGGGGAATGTGGTCCAGATCAACTTCCAGCGGAAGATCGAACATTTCGATGTCATGGGTGCGCTCTCCATCGTTGCGAATCCAGCGGATGGACACGCTGTCCTGATCAAAGCCCCTGGATTTGAAGGCCAGCCTGAGGATGCCATCTTCAACCTCCACCACAGATTCGGTGTCGTAATCGTAGTGAAAACCCTGCTCTCTGGCATACAGGGGCGCTTTGAGGGGCTTTGAAATCAAGGCGTAACGCCGACCAGAACGGGAAAGCAGGCGTTCATCTGCAGGAGGGGCAGTAGGCCGCAGGGGAACTTCTGGAGTGTTCTTTGAAGCGGGATTGCCCACTGCAGCAGGTTGAGGTCTGGAGGGCATCTGCAACCATTCCCGCATCTGGGCAATGCTCTGTGGGCGGTCCTCGATCTGCAGGGCCAGGGTCTTGTGGACCACCTGAGCCAGCAAGGGATCTGTGCCTGCAGGAAGGGGGGGCAGCGGCATCCCATTGATTCGGTCAAGAACTGCAGGAGGCGGGGCCCCAGTCAGGGCGTGGAAGATGGTGGCACCCAGTGCATACAGGTCGGTGTAGGGTCCCACTTTGGCGGAGGTGGCATACTGCTCCAGTGGGGCATATCCGACGGTGACCAGACGGGTGTGGTTGCTTGCTTTGCCTGCGGTGAAGGTTCGCACCGAGCCGAAATCGATCAGCACGGTGCGGCCACTGGTGGTCAGGTAGACGTTCTGGGGTTTGATGTCCCGGTGCAGCATGTTCTGGTCGTGGAGCACTTTGAGGGCATCCAGCAAGGGATAGAGAATGTCCAGAACCTCCCGGGAAGAGAGGGAACCTCTGGTCTCGATGCGCTTGCCCAGGGTTTCTCCCTGCAGGTATTCCATCACCAGATAGACGGTGTTGTTTTCCTCAAACACATCAAAGACCCGCACGATGTTGGGGTGCGAGAATTGACCGAGCTTTCGGGCTTCATCCAGGAAGCGCAGTTTTTCATCGGCAAATTCAGTGTGGGCAGGTGCAAGCACTTTTCCAGTGTTGCCCCGGGCCATGCCTTCCATGAAAAGTTCCTTGATGGCCACAGGCATCTTGAGGATGGTGTTGGCCCCCAGGTAGGTGATGCCAAAGCCTCCCTGTCCAAGCACCCTGCCCACAGTGTATTTGCCCAGTTGCAGGCGGGTTCCCACTTTCAACTGGGATTGCAGGGGCATGCCACAACTCGGGCAGACGCGCATGTCGTCGGTGATGGGTTCATTGCAACTTGGGCAGTTCATGGTCTGAAAACAGTGTAATCAGAGTCTGTGACCACCGGAGGTGTGAAATGCTGCGATTGCTGGACACAAAAAAGAAACCCCGGCAAACCGGGGCTGGAGATTTTTGAAGATCAGTTGCCTCTGTACACCTGGGGAACAGTGGGAAGTTCGATCAGCTCATGACCATGCTCGTCGATGCCCTGACTGGACACCAGAGGGAGAGCGTATGCGTCTGCGGCATTGTAGTTGACCCGGTAACCCAGGTCTTCGAGGGCACCCACCGTGACCTTGCTGAGGGGCATGGCTCCCATGTTCACAAACCCGGTCATCAGTTCGTTCTTGAAGAGGGCTTCACTCCAGTGGCCGCATTTGGTGCCTGCACTGTACTGGTTTTCCACAGGAACATTCCCGGTTTTACCCAGAAGCAGGTACTGGGATTTTGCTTTCAGGCCTCCAAAGGAAACCAGGCTGGCCTTCAGGCAGTCGCTGCCTCCGTTGTGGGAGATCATGCTGTTCCAGAGGGTCCCAATGCCGAGCACATGGCCCATCTCGTGCAGGATGACCCCTTTGAGGGTGCCGTTCTGTTCCATCATTTTCAGGTCGGCAGCGTCGAACTCCATGATGCCGGTGATGGGAAGGTTGCTGCCATTGCGAAGAAATTCGGGACCTGCACGTCCCAGAATTTTGCCTGCTCCGTCAATGGTGATTGCAGTTGCAGTGATCCTCAGGTCATCAATGGTCTGCCCGTTCATGGTGACATCGGGAAGTCCGGCAGTGATCACCTGGGACCAGCGACTGGCGGCCTCTTGAAAGGCGGCTTTCTGGACTGTTGTGAGTGAACCATTGGGAAACACCAGGGTGATGTTGAAGGCATCACTGGTGTTGGGGGTGGTGGGCTGAGCAGTAACGCTTGGAACGCTGGTGGAACCACAGGCACTCAGGGCAAGAAGAAGGGAAAAAGCAGCGCCGATAAGGAAGGGGGTTTTCACGGGGGCCTCCTTTAGGCTGAACGATATTCAGTATATGGATCTGCTCTCACCAGAATCTTTCAGCTGAACTTCAGAATTGTTAACGCGCGTTTATCCTGGCCCTGAACCGCTTCAGACAGAGGAATTGACCTCCAGATCCTGCAATAAGGGTTCTCCCCTATACTCTGCTGCTGGGTTTGTCTGAATACTGCGTTTAGACCACACATCAGCGAGAAAGGACAGTTCTACCGATCTGCCCCGGGTTCTGTTGTGTCTTCTGAGGAGGAACGATGGCCATCACCACGACCACCACCGACACCCTGCCCCACATCCCCAGCAGTGCCTCTCCTGTGACTTCAGCCACTCCACCCACGGAGAACCTGAGCATTCACTCGGGCAGCTTCAGTCTGTTCGGTCCGCTGCAGATCCAGTACACCCTGGACCTCGACACCCTGACCATTGATGCCAGTTTGCATGCCTTCGGGATGCAGGTGGCAGGAGGCGAGCTGTCCGTGCTTCATCCTGCACTTGACCTCTCAGGGAATTACCATTTTGCCAGGTGGGACATCAAGCTCTCGCTTGATGTGGCCCAGAAACAGCTGGACCTGTCTGGAGATGCCTGCCTGGAAGCCGCCGGATGCAAATCCTTTTCGATTACACTGCTGAAATGGTGACTTATGGGAGCTGCTGAAGAAATCATAAATATGGTGGTCAGCCTGATGGGCCTCAAACAGGGAGGCTCGTTCCAGCAGGTGCTGCAGATCATTGCCAACACGGCACAGAGCAAAGAGATCCTCACCGATGAAGAGCGCATCCAGATTCAGGAGAAGATCCAGAGTGCGCTTTCAGAAGCTGGCCTGCTCAAGGGGCACAACCTATGAAAAGGGCACTGCTCGGCTTTGTGGCTGCGGTGATGGTGGCATGTGCACCAGCGCAACAGGCCACCACAGACGTGATTGACAACACCTTCGGGGATGACGCCACCATCGCTTTTGTGCAGGGTGGGGTGCAATTCAATCCGGGCAGCAAACCTGCCCTCGGGGTGATTGTGGTGTTGCAGGGCCAGAGCCTCAAAGCGCTGGATGCCAGCAGCCCATGCAAACCCAATACGGACAGCACTGAACTCAGTTGCGAGCTTGGAGATGTCAGCGCTGCACAGACCATAGGGGTTTCTGGCCAGAATGTGACGGCATCTGCCAGTTACAGAAGGACAGGAAGCAACAGGGTCTATCTGGAAGTTGCCAAGTAATATTCAAACAACAAACAAGAGCCCAGGACATCCTGGGCTCTTCGTGTTTTAGAACTTCAGTACCCTCTGCTGGCATCCACCAGTTGCTGGCCTTCCAGCGCACCCAGCAGGTCCTGAGAGGTGACCGGGTGGGAGAACATGGGGTAGTCTTTTTCAATGGCCACCCGCTGTTCCTCTTCACTGGTGGCGGCCACGCAGTCGGTCAGGGTCAGCACGTTGAAGCCTTTTTCATAGGCAGTACGCATGGTGCTTTCCACACAGCAGTTGGTCAGGAAGCCTGCCAGAGCCACATTCTGCAGGCCTCTGGAGCGCAGGATGAAATCGAGGTTGGTGCTGGAAAAGGCGCACAGACCGCGTTTTCCTTCGATCACAATGTCACCCTGCTGGGGTTTCAGATCGTCAATGATCTCTGCTCCCCAGGTGCCCTTCACGAAGGCATTGTTGTCCACGACCCCTTTGAGGATGCCGTAAGGCTGAGGGTTCAGTTCTCCGTAACCAGGGGCGAAAGAAATGGGAGCGTGAATGATCGTAACCCCCTGTTCCCGGGCCTGCTGAACCAGGGCTCGGGTGTTGTCGAGCATGTGCGAGGACTCCATGACGCCTTGCACAGCCCCATGCAACGCTCCGCCGGGGGTGGTGAAATCGTTCTGAAATTCGATGAGGACAAGGGCCGTCTTGCTGGGATCTAACTTCATCTCTGGCCTCCCATGTTGAATTTTTGAAACGAGTTCATTTTAACACTCCACGGTCAGGTGCAGGTCTGACCTGGGGATTTCCCGCAGGATGGGGAGAAGAGCACTCCACAGCCGATGTCGACGCAGAAAGCCATCCGCTGTCCGCACAAAAACGGGTTTGCTCACATCAAAGCCAAAAAAGGCTGTCCTGCCCTCGAGACCACCTCAAACTTTCTGTTGGCCTTGCTGCCAGAGCATCAAAAATCCTTTGCTGAAAGCCGATGGCTGATTGCTTCTTCCACATGCCCTGGTGATGTTCAGTTCTGACTCAGAAAAGTGGCTGAAGCTGTCCCGGCATCGAAGGGAATCTGCTAAGCTGTTTAAGGCTTTAAAGGGCCTACCGCTATGATTCGACTCGAACTGTGCACCGATCACCTGGACCCTGACACTCGGGAAGCCATTCTCGAAGTGATTTATGAAGAACTGCGCATTGGCCCTGGCATGGTCACTGCAGATGGCGACTTTGAACTTCTGCTGAGAAAATGCGGGGAGAGCAGTGAAGACGCCCCATATTTCAAGATCAATGATGCCCTGTTTGCACACGTCACGGCAGACCGTGTGCGCCAGCTTGTTCGTGCCCGAAAACGCCGATAAACCCCAGGCTTCACCGTTCTCAGGCACCTCTTGACCGGGGTGCTTGCTGTCACACCAGCTGAAACATTTCTGAGTGTATGCTGAGGGATCACAGTGTGAGGTGGTCCGATGAAACGACGCTACTTGTGGATGCTCAGTCTGCTGCTCTGGTCCTGCCAGAGCACCTCAACAGGTCAGCCCCCTGTCACCCCTCCAAATCCACCGCCGCCTCCAACGTCTGCTGGCCATCCGATTCTCTTCATCACACAGGTTCCTGTCCGGCCTGATTTCACCACCATTGGCTCGACATTTGGGAACCATCTGGCAGATGTGCAGAGCGCGACAAGAGGTGGAGACCTGTGGATCAGGTACCCTGACGGTACCCTGAAAAACCTCACCAAAGCTGCTGGATATGGCATGGAGGGTTTTCAGGGGGCCAGTTCCATTGCCGTGCGTGATCCCAGTGTGCACTGGGAGGGCAAAAAGGCCCTGTTCAGCATGGTGGTCGGGTCGGTCACCAAACAGTACGAGGTGAAGACCCACTTCTGGCAGATCTACGAGATCACCGGACTGGGCAAGAACGAAACCCCCAAAATCACCAGGGTTCCGAACCAGCCTGCAAATTACAACAACGTCTCCCCCATTTATGGCACCGATGACAGAATCATCTTCACCACAGACCGCCCCAGAAGTGGGGAGGCCCACCTCTACCCACAACTCGACGAATACGAAGAGGCTCCAACGGTCACGGGACTGTGGTCACTGGACCCCTCAAACGGAAACCTGAAGCTGCTCAACCATGCCCCAAGTGGAAACTTCACCCCGATCATCGACAGCTTTGGTCGGGTGGTGTTCACCCAGTGGGACCACCTGCAACGGGACCAGCAAGCCGATGCGGACACTTACGACAGTGCAGATTATGGCACGTTCAATTACACCAGTGAAGCTGCAAATGCAGGCAAAACCACACGCAAGGAGGTTTTCCCCGAACCCCGTGCTGAAGAGGAGGCAAAAGGAACCAACCTTGACCGTCACACCTTCAACCAGTTCTTCCCGTGGTCCATTCATGAGGATGGAACCGAGGGTGAGGTGCTGAACCACCTGGGACGCCATGAACTGCATGGTTACATCGGGCGCAGTTTCAATGACGATGACAGCGTCATCGAGTACTACGGTCAGTACAGCAGGGTGAACCAGAACCGGCTGGAAAGCTTCTTCCAGATCAAAGAGGACCCCACACATCCAGGCTGCTATGTGGGCATCGATGCACCTGAGTTTTCCACGCACGCTTCCGGGCAGGTGCTCAGCCTCTGTGCCCCTCCTGGCAAGGCTGCCGACAGCATCAGCGTGACTTACCTGACCCACAGGGACACAGCCAGTTATACTGAACAGGGCAAAACCCCATCAAGCAACCATTCGGGCCACTACCGTGACCCTCTGGTGCTGCAGGACGGCACCCTGATTGCTGCACACACCAGTTACACCTATGCAGAAGCCAACAGCGGAAACAGCAAGTACGATTTTCGCCTGAAGACCCTCAAGAAAAACACCAGTGGGTACTTCGTGTCAGACCAGCCTTTGACCTCGGGAATTCAGGAGAGCATCACCTACTGGGACCCGGACAGGAAAATCAGTTACTCCGGTCCGCTCTGGGAACTGCAGCCTGTGGAGGTCAAAAGCCGCCCACGTCCCACGAAATTGCAGGCAAAGCTTCCTGCCCCGGAGAAGAATGTCTTCAGCAAAGCAGGGGTCGATGTTGCTGCCTTCCAGGCGTACCTGAAAGCCAACAACCTGGCCCTGGCAGTGGTGCGCAATGTCACCACCCGCGACCGACTGGACAAACAGCAACCCTTCAACCTCAGGGTTCCAGGGGGCGTGCAAAGTGCCACAGCCTCAGGCAAAGTGTACGACGTGAGCTTCCTGCAACTGTTTCAGGCCGACCAGATTCGCGGCCTTGGAGGCATGGCAAGCCCGAAACCCGGACGGCGCGTTCTGGCCCAGGAATTGCATGACGCATCAGCCCTGACGGCCAATGGTGGAAGCAATTTCATTCAGGTGGCAAAAGATGGCTCTGTGGCGGCCTTCTTTCCTGTGAATCGGGCCACCACCTGGCAACTGACCGATCCCAACAAGCAGGGCGTGGTCCGGGAAAGGTACTGGCTCACCTTCCAACCCGGTGAGATCCGGGTGTGCTCCTCTTGCCATGGACTTTCTTCCAAAGACCAGATGGGAAGAGCAGAACCCATGAACGAACCCCAGGCGCTTTACCAGCTTCTGGTGAACTGGAAAGCAAAACAGTGATGCATTTGAACCCCTGATCACAGGGCATGAATTGAAGGTGTGCAGTTCACAGCGAGTTTCCATGTGTCATCCGGGCTCGCTGTGAACTGTCTTGCCCTGACCACGTGCTTGCGGGACGGCCCGCGTCGCACTGGGCGCTGTGAACTGTCCACTGTTGCCTTCTCAGAACAACCGGGTGATGGCATACCAGAGGTTGTCTCTGGCCTGCTTCTCAAAGCGGTCAAAGAAATAATCGGTGATGTAGATGCGTTTGCGGCTGTAGAAACTGAGCAGCACCTGCTTGCGTTTCACGGCGTAAACCAGTTTGGGGACGTAACTGTACTCCTGCCTGATCTGATCGTTGTACTCCAGAAAGCGCTCCCTGGGCTGCCCGAAGATGCTGAGGTCGAGGTCCAGCATGTGGGCCTCAATGGGGTACTGGGGTTCATCGCCGTGCTTGGTGACCAGAATCAGACGTTCCACCTGGTGGATGATGTTGCTGGGGTACTCAAGTTCTCGCATCCAGGAGGTGAAGAGTTCTGCGCTTTTCTCCTCGTTGTCGTTGCGCTTCGGGTCATAGACCAGATCGTGGCCCCAGATGGCGAATTCAATTTCATGTTCGGTGATGCGCGCCTCTTTCATCAGGGCCAGCATCTCCTGGATGTGGGTCAGGTTGTGGTATGCCCGGTGGGGTTCGTTGAGGTGAGGCAGGCATCGGTCGAAGAGTTCCATGCCTCATCATAGCGGGCCTCCCCGCTTCCTTATCTGAAACTCACCTGAGCGCAGCAGAATATGGAGGAAAAGTGCTGTAAACGGAGGATTCGATTTTGAAGACCACTCAAGCCACATTGTTTGCCGTGTTGACCCTGCTTGCTGGAGGGGCTGGAGGGTACCTCCTGAAAGCACAGCAGTCCCAGCCCACTGCCGCAGATGTGGTGTTCGCCCAGGACATGATGACCCACCATTCTCAGGCGGTGGACATGGCCAACCGCATCTATGTGAGGCTGCTGGCAGAGCAAAAACTCTCCCAGCAGGATGAATTCATGAAGTACCTGTCTTATGACATCATCACCAGCCAGAGCAACCAGAATGGACAGATGCTGGGCTGGCTCTCCCTTTGGAACAAGCCCGCCACCAATCCCAGTCCGATGGACATGCAGGCGATGGGCATGGCCACGCCAGAACAGGTCGCGGCCCTGAGCTCCCTGCCCCTGAATGAGGCCAAAACCAGCTTTCTGCAGCTGATGATCCGCCACCATCAGGGCGGTGTGATGATGGCCGAAGATGCCCTGAAAAGTGCCCGAACGGATGTGGTGAAAAACATGGCCCAGCGTGTGGTGCAGGCACAGACCAGCGAAATCGAGGGCATGAAATCCATGCTGGAGAAACTCAATGCTGAGCCACTGCCCGATCTGGAGGACATGCCAGGCATGGAACACGGTCACTGAGGGTTCAACACCCCGTGGAAAAGAAGCCAGGGCTCGCGTCCTGGCTTCTCCTTCCATGTTGGCGAACCACCCACGCTTCAGTGGCTGTGGTCGTGGCCATCTTCCGAGCCACCTGTGCCCTCTGCCCGCACCACCCACTGGAGGGTGAAGGCATTGAACTCTGCTCCAGCCTGGGGTTTACCAGACAGAACCAGGGTGTAGGCTCCACTGGCTGGGAACTTGATGGTGGCTTTCAGGTGGTTTTTGTCGGTCAGGAGTTTCGGATTGCTCTGGGCTTTGGCCCCTTCCTTGTAGGCCCCCGCATAAACCTTGAGGGTGCAGAGGCAGTTTTTCAGGGTGATGGGTATGCCCCCTTTCTGGTTCACTTCAAACCACGTGACGTTGCTTCCCACCACGGGAGCATCGTCGGGTTCGATGTGGATCAGGGCACCCACGTTTCCATCTTTCTCAATGTCATGGGCCAGCACCGGAGTGAAGCCCAGAAGCAGCAGGAGAAGCCATTTTTTCATGCGGTTTTTTCCTTTCTGGTACGCCAGACGAAGAGGACAACGGTCAACAGGATCAGCAGAACGGAGGTCCATTTCAGGGGGTCCAGACCAAAGTGCACGCCCATCCAGAGGGTGTGAGCAAGGGCCATCAGTGTGAGGGGTGGACCCAGGCGGTGCAGGGTCTTCCAGTGTTTGCCCATCAGGCGCATGGCGGTGTTTGTTGAGGTGAGGGTGAGGGGAACAAAGCCGATCAGGGCCACAATCCCGGCCCAGGTGGCCCACCAGTCCGGTTTGCTGAGAAATGCCATGCTCTCCCAGTCCCCATCAAAGACCGCCTGATAAGCAAGCCAGGTGTGAATCGCTGAGAAGACAAAAGCAGAAACCCCCAGCATCCTGCGCTGCCTGAGCAGTTTCAGGGGTCGGGCGACCAGCACCAGCAGCAGACAGGCCACAGCGAACCACCCGTACACCTCACTCTGCCTCTGCTCGAAAGTGTGGGAGTTCTGGGTGTAAAGCGCCCTCAGGACCCCCTCTGAAATCAGAGGGAGGCCCAGCAGCAGTGCCCAGCAGGAGACGGTTCTTGCAGAGGTTCGGGTGGTCATGAAAGCCCGCATTTACTTCAGGGTGGTCTTGCTGGCAGGGGTGTCTGCAGAGGAATCATCCCAGGCCACGGTGGTGCCATCTGCGTAGGTCTGGTAGACCTTCCAGCTCAGGGTTCCCGTGCCTGCAGGATTGGTGGCACTGAAGAAGAACCGGGCAAATTCCATGGGTTCCAGATTCCCGGTCCAGGTCACTGACGTGACCCGACCATTGGCATCTTTTTCCATCGTGCGGGTCCAGCCTGGAAGCTGCAGAAAGCGGGTGATTTTGACCCCATCGGGAATGAGCATGCGGATCTGGGTGGTGGCGCTGTCTTTCTCTACGGGAACCTGCAGACGGTAGGTTTCGGATTTTCCGGCGAGGCTCTCGGTGGCTCCGGATTCGGTTTTGACGGTGGCGTGGGCGAATGCAACAGAAAGCAGCAGCGCAAGGCTGACAGAAACGATTTTTTTCAACATGTTGACCTGTCCTTTGAAGATGAGCGTCTGAAGATGAAAGAGGGCATCAGGATGCACCTGCCCACAGCCCTGTGGCTGCGCGACACAACAGGTGGACGATACAAATCAGAATTCAGGAGGACAGGTGAACAGGGGGTCCGCGCGCTGTGGCCCGCAACAGATCTGCCAGATACTGATCTGGAACCAGTCTGGACATCTGGAACCCTCCCCGGATGGGCACAGGCAACACAAATCCACCCGGCACTTCAGAGACCATTGGCATGCAACAGGAGCAGTCGTGGTTCTGGTGTTTTCCTGCAGGGATCGATGTGGAGCCAGCGTTGGATTCCGTTGCTGACTCAGCCGTCTGGTGCCCATTGTGGTTTGATGCCCCACCCTGATGGTCATGGGACCCATGTTGATGCACCGCAGGCTCAGATTGCACCTCAAGGGGATTGCAGGCCATGTGGTGGTCTGGGGACACAGCCATCAGCAGTTCGTGTTTCTGGTGCAGAGGGACCTGCATCAGAAACAGCAGTGCTGCCAGAAGCTGTAGGGTGCTGGACCACCTGAGCATGCTGGCATGATGCCACATTTTGATGAAGGTTGCTGAGGGCCATCGGTACTGCAGGGGTCCGGTGTATCCCTTATCGGCCCAGTCACGAGAGCTATCTCATGGACTGCTTCCTGACCAGAGGGGTCCGGATCTGTGGGCCTGGGCCTGCCGCTGCTGAGGGGCTTGACCTCCCTGCTGGAATCGGTATGATGTTCATGTCTGGTGCCTGATCGGGCACGGCATACAAGAAGTTGATTTTTGTATGTGGCTGGGGAACGCCGGTGAAGTGTGCATGCCACACCAGTCCGGGACTGACGCGCAGCGGTGACCTGTTCCTGCAAAAGGTTCTGGGAAGTCCGAATGCCAGCCAGATGTGCGCCTCGCGTCATGGGCACGCCTGAAGACCGTTGGTCTGAAGCGTGAATTCAACCCATCGCTTCCAGAAAAGAGCGACATGGTCTTTGTGCTGCAATCCCAACCTCAATAGCTGCTGGCAGTCTGGCTGCCAGTGTTTTCGTTTTTCCACCTGATGCCTGAATCCAGGAGGGGTGGGTCATTCATGCATCTGGAGTTCACATGTTGCTGGTTTATGCCTCCAAAACAGGAAACACACAGCGTTTCGTCCAGAAACTCGGGGAAATCCGGTCCCTGAGGATTCTCACAGGTGAGGAGCAGGTGGATGAGCCCTGCATCTTGCTCACTTACACCACTGGATTTGGGCAGGTGCCACCAGAAGTGGAGCAGTTTGTTCTGCACAATGCCCTGTGGATTCGGGGGGTTGCTGCCAGTGGGAACCGCAACTGGGGAACGCGTTTTGCCCGATCTGCAGATGTGCTCTCTGAACGGCTGGGGGTTCCCGTGGTGTACCGATTTGAATTGTCTGGAAGGCCCACAGATGTGGTGCACTTTAGAGCACTTTACAGAGAAATAAGAGGTTCCCAGCTTACGGGGACGATTTTGAAATAAAAGGATTCATTCGAATCCTTTTATTTGACTGATCAACGCAGCAAAGAAGGAGTGAAGGGTCTTGAACGAAGTTTCAACAGGTTATCTGGAGCTCAACAGCCAGATCATGCAGAAAAAAGAGGGGTTCTTTCAGATCGAGAAGGACCTGGAGGCCGTGCAGGCATTTGAAGCGGAAGTGCAGGACCGACTGAAGACCTTTGCCGATCCTCTGGCCCGCATGCACTGGCTGATTCAGGAACAGTATTACGAGGATTTTTTTGCCCTCTATCAGGAAGAGGACGTTCTGGAAATTCACAATCTGGCGTACAGCCACCGTTTTGAGTTCCGGTCCTTCATGGCGATTTCCAAGTTCTACAAGGATTACGCCCTGAAGACCAACGACAGGAAACGCTATCTGGAGCGTTACGAGGACCGGGTGGTTGCAGTGGCCCTGCATCTGGCCCAGGGCAATGTACCCCGCGCCCGTGCATTCGTCTGCGCAATGATGGAGCAGCGCTACCAGCCGGCCACCCCCACATTTCTGAATGCAGGCCGCGCCAGACGGGGTGAGCTGGTGTCGTGCTTCCTGCTTGAAGTGGATGACAGCCTGAACGCCATCGGGTACAACATCAACACCGCAATGCAACTCTCCAAGATCGGTGGAGGGGTGGCCCTGAACCTCTCCAAACTGCGGTCCAGAGGAGAAGCCATCAAGGAGGTCGCACTTGCTGCCAAGGGGGTCGTTCCGGTGATGAAACTGCTGGAAGACTCCTTCAATTATGCGGACCAGATGGGTCAACGCAAAGGGGCAGGGGCGGTGTACCTCAACATCTTTCACTGGGATGTGGAAGAATTTCTGGACACCAAGAAGATCAACGCCGACGAGAAAAGCCGCATCCAGACCCTCTCACTGGGCCTGATTGTGCCAGACAAATTTTTCGAGATTGCTGCCAGAAACGAAGACTTTTATGTGTTTGCG
Source organism: Deinococcus cellulosilyticus NBRC 106333 = KACC 11606 (assembly GCF_007990775.1). Classification (NCBI taxonomy): domain Bacteria; kingdom Thermotogati; phylum Deinococcota; class Deinococci; order Deinococcales; family Deinococcaceae; genus Deinococcus; species Deinococcus cellulosilyticus. Next base: position 27,151 of record NZ_BJXB01000016.1, read on the forward strand.
CCCCTCTCCGTGCGCAGGGCTTTTGGGCAGCACCTTGATGATCTGGACATCGACCAGATGTACGAAGAACTGGTGGCCCATCCAGAGGTGGTGAAAAAGCCCCTGAATGCCAGGGCCATGCTGACCCGCATTGCCACCACCCAGTTCGAGTCAGGCTACCCTTACCTGATCTTCCGTTCCGCAGCCAACCGCATGAACCCATTGAAAAGCATCGGGCAGATCAAGATGTCCAACCTGTGCACCGAGATTTTCCAGCTGCAGACCACGTCCAGCATCGGGGATTATGGGGAACAGGACCAGATCGGACATGACATCTGCTGCAACCTGGGGTCCCTGAACATTGTCAATGTGATGGAGTCCGGAAAATTGCAGGACAGCGTGCATACAGGCATGGACGCCCTTACTGCAGTCTCTGACATGTCCAGCATTGCCAATGCCCCTGGGGTGCGCAGGGCCAATGATGATTTTCATGCGGTGGGGCTCGGGGCAATGAACCTGCATGGGTACCTGGCCAAAAACCACATCCGGTATGAAAGTGAGGAGGCCAGGGATTTTGTCCGGTCTTTTTTCATGGCCGTGAATTTCTACTCCATTGAGCGCAGCATGCAGATTGCCAGGGCCACCGGGCAGAAATTCCTGAATTTTGAACAGTCAGATTATGCGAGCGGCACCTACTTTGAAAAATACGAGGAGACCTCTTTCGAGCCCCGAACCGAAAAGGTCAGAGGGCTTTTTGAAGGACTTCCTCTCCCCTCTCCTGAAGACTGGAGAAAACTCAGGGAGGAGGTACAGCAGCACGGCCTGTATCACGCCTACCGCATGGCCATTGCCCCTACACAGAGCATCAGTTACATCCAGAATTCCACATCTTCGGTGATGCCGATTGTGGACCACATCGAGGCCCGGACGTATGGCAATGCCGTGACCTATTACCCGATGCCATTTCTTTCTCCTGAGACCTTCTTCTATTACAAATCGGCCTACCACATGGACATGATGCGGGTGATCGATCTGGTGGCCGAAGTCCAGCAGCATGTGGACCAGGGCATCAGCACCATTCTGTATGTCACCAGTGAAACCAGCACCCGGGATCTGGCCCGACTGTACCTTTATGCCCACCACAAAGGGCTGAAAAGCCTGTATTACACCCGGACCAAGAACCTGAGTGTGGAGGAGTGCATCTCATGCGCCATCTGAGTCAGACTGCCTTTCAGGCTGTGAACTGGAACAAGGCCGAAGACCCCTACAGCAAACTCTTCTGGGACCAGAATGTGCGCCAGTTCTGGGTGGACGAGGAAATCCCCCTGGCAGATGACAAACTGGTCTGGATGACCCTGAACCGGGAAGAACAGCGCACCTATGAACATGTGCTGGGGGGCCTGACCTTGCTGGACACCGAGCAGGGAAGCCACGGCATGCCTCTGATCTCACAGGCAGTTCCGAACCCGCAGAGCAAAGCGGTTCTGGGCTTCATGGGGGCGATGGAACACATGCATGCCAAGAGTTACAGCAGCATCTATTCCACCCTGTGCACCACCGAACGCATCGACGAGATTTTCAGGTGGGTGGAAAAGAACCGTTTTCTGCAGAGCAAAATTGAATTTGTGCATGACAGGTACAGCAGCATCCGGGATGACCGCACCCTGTACCTGGCCATGACCACCAGTGTCTTTCTGGAATCTTTCCTGTTTTATTCTGGATTCTTTTACCCACTGTACCTCGCAGGGCAGGGCAAACTGGTGAACAGTGGCGAGATCATCAACCTGATTGTGCGGGACGAATCCGTGCACGGCGTTTATGTGGGGTTGCTGGCCCAGCAGGTTTTTGAGCGCCTGCCTGCGCAGGTCCAGCGTGAGGTGCAGCAGGAGACCCTCGGCATTCTGGAGGCCCTCCACACCCTGGAAACCCGGTACACCAGCGAACTTTACACCGGGCTTGGGCTCACCGAACAGGTCTTGCAGTTCTCCAGGTACAACGCAGACAAGGCCCTGATGAACCTCGGGCAGGAGGTGCACTTTGATGTTTCCGAAGAGGACATCAACCCGATGGTGCTCACAGGCCTGAGGACCGAAACCCGAAACCATGATTTTTTCTCCACCAAGGGGAACGGCTACATCAAGACCACCCGAGTGGAAGCCCTGCAGAACGAAGATTTTATTTTCTAAACGCCAGTCGCCCCTAAACCTCCCAGCTCCATTCTGGCTGGGAGGTCTTTTTTGGTTGAGGGTCACTGTAGGCCTGGCTTTCTGTCAGAAACATTCAAAAGCAGCCTCCTCAAAAAAAGAAAGCTGACAGGCAAGGGCAGGTAAACTGCCCTCATCCTGAATTTACAGAGGAGCCTGAGATGAACCATTCCTCCAACGGTCACCTGAAACCGGAAGATCATCTGATCCGTGACCCGCTCACCGGTGCGTATTCGCGCGGGTTGCTGGAGGCACGCCTGAATGAAGAGCTGTCCAGAGCACAGCGAGAACAGGGCCAACTCACGGTCTGTCTGTTTGACATCGATCACTTCAAGAGTGTCAATGATGCCTACGGACACCAGAGGGGCGATGAGGTGCTGATCCATCTGGTGAAAGTGGTGCAGGCCTCCTTGCGCAATTCGGATGTGCTTTTCCGGTATGGCGGAGATGAGTTCGTGCTGGTGTTGCCCTCCACAGGCCGGACCCAGGCAGAGATCGTGTGCCAGCGGATTGTTCAGCAGGTGCGTTCTCAGGTTCTCGAAGGACAGCCCCCCCTGAAGATCTCCATCAGCCTGGGGCTGGCGGTCTTTCCGGAGGACGCCTCGGGGAGCCGTGAACTCCTGCAGGTGGCCGATGAACGCAATTACATTGCGAAACGCCAGGGCAGGGACCAGTTTGTGAGCAGCAGTGCCTCCAGCAAACCTGACCTGCATTTTGACGCCCAGGCCAGACCGCTTGAACGGGACCATCAACTGACCCGGTTTCATGCCTTTGTGCAGAAGGTTCAGGACCTCGGAGGCGGGGTTTTTCGGGTGGCTGGAGAGGCTGGATCGGGCCGGACCTTCTTTCTGAACCGGCTGGAGCAGGACTTTCAGACCCGCAATTTCTTCACGGTTCGGCTTGCCCCCTCGCGTCCTCTGCAGCACCGCCCTTATGGGGTTTTTCAGCAGCTTGAAGGACTGGAGGGTCCCGTGCAACCGGGAGGCAAAGGGCTGGGTCGCCTGCTCTGGCAGCAGGCCCGGAACCACAGTGGCCTGGCCGTGGTGGTGGACAACATGACGCTGCTGGACTGGGCCAGTCGCGCGCTTCTGGGACGTCTGTTGCAGGAGGCGGACGGGCTTCCTGTGGCGGTGGTCTACAGCCAGGGCTTGCAGGAGACCCCTCCTGTTTTTCCTGCACCTCAACGCAATGAAATGCAGGTGGTGCTGACCCCCCTGTCCAGGCATGCCGTGCAGGTGTGGCTGCGGGAGGTGCTGAGCTGGGAAGCCCCTGCGGACCTCATCGACTGGATTCATTTTGCTTCTCAGGGTCTGCCTGCACGGGTCCGTCAGGTGATTCAGACCCTGATCGATCAGAACATGCTGCAGAGACGTGGGACCGACTGGCTGCTGGACGCTGCCTACCGCAACCACACGGTGCTGCTGGAAACCCAGGAGCATGCCCTGAGTTCCACCCTGCCCGTTCCCGCCACACATTTCTTCGGGCGCGAAAAAGAATGGCTGGAAGTGAGCAGCCTGCTGGAGCACCGCCGTCTGGTCACCCTGGTCGGCCCGGGTGGCATCGGGAAGACCCGCCTGAGCATCGAGGTGGCTGAACTGCGTCAGGACCAGTATCCAGATGGGGTGTGGTTTGTTGCTCTGGACACCCTGCAGAGCCCGGAACTGGTGGCCTCCAGCATTGCCCGGGTGCTGGGCGTCAAGGAGGGCAGGCGGCCCCTGCTGGAAGACCTCAAAGACCACGTGAAGAAAATGTCTGCCTTGCTGGTGCTGGACAACTTTGAGCAGGTGGTGGACGCAGCCCCTGTGCTGGATGAGGTGCTGGCTGCAGCTCCCGGGGTGCAGATGCTGATCACCAGTCGGGAGAAACTGAACCTCTCCTGCGAGCAGGTGTTTGTGGTGCCTCCACTGGGGATTCCAGATGAACGGGAAACCATCACGGAAGAAGAGGCGTACCAGTACAGTGCCCTGAGCCTGTTCATTGATCGGGCAAGGGCGGTGCTGCCCTCCCTGGAGCTGACCCCTGGACACCTGAAGGCCATCCAGAAAATCTGTCTGCAGCTGGACGGCCTGCCTCTGGCCCTTGAGCTGGCTGCGGCTTCCGTGGACCTCTTCTCCCCTGAGGAACTTGCCGAAGACCTGCAGGCGAACCGCCTCTCCCTGCTCACCGAGGGTCCCCGCAACCTTGCTGAGCGGCAGAAAACCCTGCGCAACACCATCGACTGGAGCTATCATTTGCTCAGTGAAGCGGAACGCTGGGTGTTTGACCGTCTGGCTGTCTTTGTGGGCGGCTGGTCCTTCGAGGCAGCCCAGGCGGTCTGTTCAGGTTTTGGGTCCAGATTTGCTGGCCGTGGGCTTTCTTTGCAATCGGCCCTGATGAAACTGGCCTCCAAGAGCCTGATCCAGTTCCAGCGGGCACAGAAACGTTTCGTCATGTTGCAGACGATCCGGGAGTATGCGCTGGAGAAACTGAACAGCCAGCCCGATGTTGCAGAGGTCAGGCGTGCCCATGCCCTGCATTTCCTGAGTCTGGGAGAGCAGGCAGAAACCTATCTGGTGGGAGATGGACAGGCCCAGTGGCTCGAAGTGCTGCAGTTGAACCAGGGCAACCTCCGGGCAGCCCTCGACTGGATGCTGCGGCACGGGGAGACCCTGTGGGCCATGCAGCTGTGCAGTGGCATCTGGAAGTTCTGGCAGTTCAAAACCCACCATCAGGAGGGCAGGGAACGGATTGCACAGGTGCTGCAGAAAGCCCAGATGGCCCTGTTGATGACCCGCAATCCTGAGGAGCGCAGGCAGAGGATCGTCTTGCAGTCCAGACTTCAGGTTGCAGCCGGGTGGCTTGCGAACGATCAGGCAGACCACAGTGAAACCCGGCGGCTGTTTCACGCGGCTTTGCAGGGCTTCCGGGAGGTGGCTGACCGTCGGGGCATCGGTCTGGCCCTACAGGGAACAGGTGAAGTGTGCACCAATGCGGGGGACTACGCGCAGGCCATGGAGCATTTCGAGGAAAGCCGCCAGATCATGCAGGAAATCGGAGACCTGGAGGAATATGCCTGGGTGACGGACCATCTGGGCCGCTGCCAGCAGGTCATCGGTCAACTGGGCGCCGCCGAGGAGAGTTTCACCCTGTGCATCCAGCTGTTCCGGCAACTGAAGCAGGAATGGGGAGAGAGCATTGCCACCATCCATCTGGCCGATGTGCTGGTGCGGCAGACCAAATTCGATCAGGTGCTCGACCTGACAGGCCCCTGGATTGATGAGCAGCGGGAAAAGAAAGACACCAGTGGTTTTGTGTACGCCCTTGCCCTGGGCTGGTCCGGGGAGGCCAGGCTCCATCTGGGACAACTGGAAGCAGCAGAAATGGATCTGCGGGAGGCCATTGACACCTGCAACACTTCAGGTTTCCGGCTGACCCGAATCCCGTGCATCCTCGTCCTGCTCCTGCTGAAAAAGAATCAAAAGGCAGAGGCCAGACAGCTTCTGCTTGCCACCTGCAAAGTTGTGCGGTCCTTCGATGACCCTGCCAGGTGGCTGGAACTTCTGATTCCTGCAGTCCATCTGGCCCTGTCTGAAAAAGATCCCGTGCAGGCCACCCATCTCCTCTCAGCCCTGCGCAGGGTGCAGGATGATTTTGAGATCATGCCCACACCCGTGGATGCTTTCATGCTGAAAGGGGCCCAGCAACACCTGCAAACCCAGATGGGTCAGGAGGCTTTTGATCGGCACTGGCAGGAGAGCCAGGAGACACCCAAGAAACAGCTGATGCTGAACCTCGAAACGTGGCTCTCACAGGCCTGAGGAATCACACTTTCGGGAAACCCACCTTCCGGAGCACCTCATCCAGCAAGGTGGCCTGTTCCAGTGAATCCTTGCCCAGGGGATAGCGCACCCCTTCCTCTCCCCGGACGGCACGTTCAAAATGGCGCACCATCTCGGCATAGCCATTGACCTCTTCAAAGGTCTCCGGGGCACCATTCAGGGTCAGGGTGGGGTTCTGGCCTGCGGTGACAAACGGGGCGTTCAGGTGCACGGTGCCCTGGGTCCCGATCAGGGTGAAGGACTGTTCGAATGGAACGTTAAAAGAGGCATCCGCGTGGCCCACAAAGGAGCCAAAATTCAGCAGGGCACTGGTGGTGTGGTCCACGCCACTGGCAGTGAACTGGGCCACGGCATCAATGGATTCTGGAAGTTTTCCTGCCACCAGACGCATGATGTCCACGCAATAACAGCCCACATCGTAAAATGCCCCTCCTCCCAGCTTCGGGTCCCAGCGGATGTCGTCAGGGTTTCCCAGGTGAAAGGTGAAGGCAGAACGCAGGATCTGCAGGTCTCCCAGCGTGCCTGATTGCACGATCTCCAGCAGACGCTGGATCTGGGGGTGGAAGCGGTAGAAGAAGGCCTCCATCACCACCTTGCCTGAGGCTTTCTCGGCCTCCATCATGGTGCGCACCTCACTGGCATTCAGGGTCAGGGGTTTTTCGCACAGGACGTGTTTTCCCTGTTCCAGTGCCCTGAGGGTGAGGGGCAGATGCTCAGAGTTGGGCAATGGGTTGTAGATGATGTCGATGTCCGGGTGCCCCAGCAGTTCGTCGTAGGTCAGGGCATGCGGAATCTGATTGCGCTCTGCATAATCCCTGGCCCGTTCTGGATTTCGGGCTGCCACGGCATAAACGGTGCTGCCTGCTTCACGAATGGCAGGAATGAGGGCTTTCTGGGCGATGTTGGCGGCTCCGAGGATTCCCCAGTTCATGTGTTCTCCTTGCGCTTGTGGCTCTGCATGAGGGCTTTGTTTACTGGAACGACAAACCCATCTTATCGGTTGGTCTGCTCTGCCACACCAGCGGTCTACACAAGAGGAGAAGCTTCAGGACTTCCTGAGTCTCTTCTGAAATTTGTGGTCCAGGTCAACATTTTATAGAAGAGCTCAATGAATTTCATCTGGGATTTAAGTGGGAACTCATGGAACTCGAACGCCGAGGTAGGCCTTTTCACCTATAATGAGAACAATCTTGGAAGGGAAACGGTTTGTTTGTCAGCCCGGGATTCGGAAAGGGTTGAACTGAACCACACCGCAACACAGCGCCCTCTCTGAGATGGTGTTGTCCCAGTTTTCATGTGATCGACCTCAGAACTGTCACCTAAATCTGCAGAGGTTTCTGCACGAACGGAGAATCATGGCTTCAATTGTTCCACCCAACATGCTTTCCAATGTCCCCCGCACCCCCGCAGGACTGCTGTCCAACCGCGAAAAAGACACCCTGATCGAACGGGCCTTCACCGGACTGTACCGCTGGTACACCGCCCGCAGTCAGGAAACCCGCAACTGGAACGCTGACCTCAGCTTCGACTGGCGAAAACTCCGCACCGACCTCCCTGAAGAGGTCATCACCGTGGTGCAGGGCTTCTTTGCCGTCGAGCAGTACGCCCCCGATTACACCAGTGAACTCCTCAACCTGGTCCGCGCTTCCCACGGACGCAGCCACTTCCAGATGCGCTGGGGCAGCGAAGAAGAGAAACACGCAGACGCCTGGGAAAATGCTGTGCTGTTCTCCAGGCAGCGCACCCCCGAGTGGATTCGGGAATACAAGGAACGCCTGAAAAGCAAACAATGGGAACTGCCTTTCCCCGATGCCATTCACAACCTGGTGTACACGGTGTTTCAGGAACGGGCCACCCAGCTGAATTACCTCAACCTGATGAAAATCGCCCAGGGGAAAAGCGAAAAACCTCACCTGCAGGGCGTTCAGGACCCGGTGCTCGCCCAGGTGGCCCAGACCATCGCCATTGATGAGGCCGCACACTACAACTTCTTCCTGGAAGGGGTCCGGCTTTACCTGTACTACTACCCCCAGAAGACCCTGGAAGCCATCAAGAACGTGATTGGGCAATTCAGCATGCCCGCCCAGCAACTGGTGCCCGACTGGGATCACTTCTTTGAAACGGTTTACAAAGCAGGGATTTACGGCCCCAGAGATTTCTCAAGAGATGTGATGCAGGTGGCATTCCGCAATCTGGGCATCGAGAGCCGCAAAAAACTGGAAGATGGCATCAAGAAAACCCGCGAGGTGCCTGACTTCGAAGGGGAACAGGCCCGCACCACCATCATCTGGGACACCTTCGACTACGGGGCCATCGAAGGGGATGTGAAGCGCCTGCACGTCAAGATTCAGGATTACGAAAAGAAAATCGGTCTGGATGAACTCGATCCCACCGAATTCGTGGAAAATCCCGAAGTGCCCCGCAAAGAATAAATCTTTCTGTTGATAAGCCCTGTGATCTGGATTGAGCTCACAGGGCTTTTTCTATAGAGCATCCATGGTCTCTATAAAGAAGGTGTAAAGATTTATCTTTCCTTGAAGATCAGGGAAAAACCCGTCTCAGTGAAGCAATCAACAGCACTTCAGAAAATGATGGTCGTGGCTGGACTTCAGAATCGCTTGTTACACTGAATTCAGGACAAGCGCCCAGAGCCCTCTTTCAAACAGGAGACGTCGAACGGTGAACCTCATGCCACAACCCCATCCACACGTTCTGATCGTTGAAGACGAGAAGCCCGTCAGGAACATGCTGCGCCGCTTCCTGACCCTGAATGAATACGAAGTTCACGCTGCTGCGGACTTCACCGAAGCCCTCGCAACCCTGCTGGACCACAGCCATTTTGATGTGATCCTGCTGGATTTCAATTTTCCGGGTGGAAGTGGCCTCGATCTCTTGCCCTTCATCCAGAAGCACTCTCCGAACACCCCGGTGATCATGGTGTCTGCAGAACATGATCCAGCGTTGATCCAGTCCACCCTGGACCACGGGGCCAGTGAATTCATCCAGAAACCCTTCAACCTGGACCAGTTGCTTCACTGCATGGAACACCATCTGCATCAGGCATCTTGAAATCAAAACTTGCAGCCATCTTGCTGCTTCAAAGAACACAGGAGCTTCCGTTAAAGGAGGCTCCTGCTTTTGTTGATCTGCTTCTTCCTGATTTCATTCCCCTGGAAAAAACTGCACACCCATCACTGTCGTTGCAACTTCTCAGAAGAAGTCAATCATCATCCTGAGTTCGTGGGGACTGGTTGCCGCTTCCAGAGCGGCGTCGCGGGTCAGCAGATCGTCCCGCACCAGTTTGGCAAGGTGCTGGTCGAAGGTGTGCATCCCGATCTGTTCACCTTCCATGAGGGCATCTTTGATCTGCTCCAGTTTGTCCTCGTCTTTGACGCATTCACGGACCGTGGGGGTACCCACCATGACTTCCAGACCCAGCACACGTCCTCCACCTTTTCTGGGGAGCAGACGCTGGCTGACCACACCGACCAGGGACTCGGAGAGGCCCATGCGGATCTGACCTCGCTCGTGTGGAGCGAAGAAGTCAATGATGCGGTTCACGGTGCGGATGGCGTCAAGTGTGTGCAGGGTGCTGAACACCAGGTGTCCAGTCTGGGCTGCAGAAAGGGCTGCTTCCACCGTTTCCTTGTCGCGCATCTCCCCGATCAGGATCACATCCGGGTCCTGGCGCATGGCTGCACGCAGTCCAGCAGCGAAACTGAGGGTGTCGAGGCCCAGTTCACGCTGGTTGATGGAGGCCATCTTGTCCCTGTGCAGGACCTCGATGGGGTCTTCCAGGGTCACCACGTTCACAGGGGCGGTCTGGTTGATGTAGTCGAGCATGCTGGCCAGGGTGGTGGTTTTTCCACTTCCTGTGGGTCCAGTCACCAGGATCAGACCGCGCTCTTTGCTGCAGAGGTCAGCAAAGGTGGTGGCATTCAGGCCCAGGTCGCTGAAGGTGGGAATTTCTTTGCTCTGAACCACCCGCATGATGAGTCCGACGGTTCCGCGCTGCCAGAAAGCATTCACACGGAAGCGGGACACACCGGAGATGCCGTAAGCAAAATCAGCGTCTCTCTTCTCGACGAATTCCTGCCACATGCCGGGCCGGACCATCAGGGCTTTGCAGTATTCTTCCATCAGTTCTGGACTGATTTCTTCTTCACCGATGCGTTGCATGTCTCCGTCGATGCGGACCATCGGTCTGGCTTTGGCACGCAAGTGGATGTCGCTTGCCCCCAGTGCAACACAGTGGGTCAGTAATTCCTGGATGCTTTGCATGATTCACAGCATATTCACAGGGGTCTTACTTGTCACTGACAGGTCTATGTGGGGTCACTGTCAAGGGATGCTCCCTTTTGCTGCCTTCGTCTGGACCTGGTCCTTCAGGTGACAGGTTCTTCACAGGGGGGTCACCAGGAAGCCCAACCATGCAACCAAATTAGACCACTTCTTGAATTGAAAATATTGCACAATTTTATTTCATCTGCGTTTTATGTTAAATCATTTCACCCATTATAAGTCAGTCTCAGCTCAGCAATTTTTCAGCTTCAGATCAGATGGATAAAATGGAATGTTTGAATTAAGGCCAAATGAAGCAGAATGCGTTTCTGGCCTTTAAGATTATCATATGCCTATCACGCTTCGAAACTAAGATGATTTCGTCGATCAAATCTATTCTGGTCGTCAGTTACATTCCGGTTGTGTGAAGCCTTATCCTGCTTCAGATGCGATGTACCTGATTCAGATTCACATCAGCATTCACTTTGATGTTGTTCATTGATTCATGCTTTATTTCAGAACAGGTTCAGGCAAGCATCCATTTTGGAGCACGGACCCATGTTTCCCACAACAGCAAACCATCGATCATTAGGAGGCTCTTATGGCACAGAATGATAATCAAGGCCGCGGCAACAACCTCTCACACGAAGATCGCGTGAAGGGCGGCGAAAACTCACACAAGAATGACAACCAGCAATCCACCCAGGGTGGCAATCAGGGTGGCCAGGGTCGTGGTGGCAACCAGGGCGGCAACAATGAAGGCCGTCACCAGCTGACCCACGAAGAGCGTGTCCGTGGCGGTGAAAACTCCCACAGAAACGACAGCCAGAACGCTCAGGGCGGTCAAGGTGGCCAGGGTGGCAACCAGGGCGGTCAGGGCGGCAACAATGAAGGCCGTCACCAGCTGACCGATGAAGAACGCGCCCGTGGTGGCCGCAACTCCCACGACAACCAGTACACCTCTGGCAGCGAAGGCGGTCAGGGTGGCAGCCAGGGCGGCCAGGGCCGAGGTGGCAACCAGGGCGGCGGACAGGGCGGCAACAACGAAGGCCGTCATGAACTGACCGACGAGGAACGCGCTCGTGGTGGCCGCAACTCCCACGGTGGTGGTGGCAACAACAGCTGAGTGAAACTGCCCCTGCCCCGGGCGTGATTCCCTCTTTTTGATTGAAAGCAACACATGATGCGACACCAAGTCTGCAGAGAACTGCTCAGAAGAAGCCCTTCTGGGCAGTTCTTGGCACATCTCCCCTGAAAGGTCCTGCGCATGATCCGTTCCCCTGAAACTTCCCGGTTTCCCGACCCTTCCCAGCCTCTGCAGGTCATTCAAGTGCAGGTGTACCGCGGCCCGAATGCATTCAGTCATGGCCGTCTGGTGCGCCTGCGCTTGCATGAGGCGTCCTTGCTGCCCTTCCGGTCTGAAGCCGTCCTTCAGGTGATGGACGCCCTTTATGGGTGTGATGGTTTGACTGAGGTCAGAACCCTTCCAGAATCCAGGCAGGTGAGTCAACTGGTTGCCCTGCTGGCCTGCCAGTTGCAGAAGCTGGCCCTTGGGGACCTTCCAGAACTGAACTTGCGGAAACACCCGGGAAAAATCGCGGACAATGATGTGCTGTACCCCTGCCAGAATGAGCAGGTGGGCAGACTGGCAGGGTGGCTGGCCCTGCAACTCATTGAGGTTGCTCTGCCCGAATGCTGCCAGGGCCTTCAGGGCCATGCGGGCCTTCTCTCTGATGAATGGACTGTGGATGATCCTCCAGCCATGCACTTCTGGTCTGCCGTGGTCTGGCTGAAAAAACAGGCACGAAAAACCCAGCTGGGTCCGACCACAGCAGCCCTGGTCAAAGAGGCCCAGGCAAGGGGCATTCCGGTGCTCAGGCTGGACGATTACAGCCTGGTGCAACTCGGATATGGCAAATTCCAGCAGCGCATCCGGGCCAGCATCACCAGCCTGACCTCCAGTCTGGCTGTGGAGGCCGCCTGCGACAAGGACCTCACCAAAAGCCTCCTGCAAAAGACAGGGATTCCGGTTCCTGAAGGCAAGGTGGTGCGCTCTCTGGAGGGTGCCCTGAAGGTGGCCCATGAACTGGGCTATCCCCTGGTGACCAAGCCTCTGGATGGAAACCATGGTCGAGGAGTGACGCTGGATGTGTCCTCTGATGAAACCCTGGAGTGGGGTTTCGAGCAGGCCCGACTGCACAGCGAAGAGGTGATTCTGGAGCAGCAGTTCCGGGGCAGGGATTACCGCATTCTGGTGGTCGGAGGCAAACTGGTTGCTGCGGCAGAACGTGTGCCCGCCCATGTGGTCGGGGATGGGGTCCACACCATTGAAGAGCTGATGGAACGGGTGAACCGGGACCCCAGGCGCGGCGAGGGCCACGAAAAAGTCCTGACCCGTCTCACCATGGATGACCTGGTGGTCCACCATCTGGCCCGGGCAGGCTTCGCTCCGGTGTCTGTGCCTGCAGAAAGTGAAGTGGTCTTCCTGAGGGAAACCGCCAACCTTTCCACGGGAGGCACTGCCATAGACCGCACAGATGAGGTGCACCCTGAGAACCGCAGGATGTTTGAGCGGGCGGCACGCTCCGTGGGTCTGGATGTGGCAGGTCTGGACGTGATTGCTCCAGACATCAGCAAGCCCATCCGAAAAACAGGAGGGGGCATCATTGAAGTGAATGCCTGCCCGGGTTTCCGCATGCATCTGGAACCCAGTGAAGGGACGCCCAGAAATGTGGCAGCACCGGTCATGGATCTGCTTTTCCCTGCAGATCAACCCTTCCAGCTTCCCATTGCATCCATCACCGGAACCAATGGCAAGACCACCACATCAAGAATGCTCAGCCACATCCTGAAACAGCAGGGCTACACCGTGGGCCTGACCACCTCCACAGGCATCTACGTGGACGGCATGCTCATCGAAGAGGGTGACACCACAGGACCGATCAGTGCCCGGACCATCCTGATGGACCCGGAGGTTGATTTTGCCGTGCTGGAGACTGCCAGAGGGGGCATGATGCGCACAGGTCTGGCCTTTGAGGAATGCCACATTGGTGCAGTGCTGAATGTGCAGGAAGACCACCTGGGCCTGAAAGGCATCGACACCCTGGAAGATCTGGCCTGGGTGAAGTCCGTGGTGATTGAAACTGTTGCACCTTCCGGGTTCAGCATCCTCAATGCAGACGACCCTCTGGTCCTGAGGATGAAGGCCCAGGCCGGAGGGCAGGTGATGCTGTTTTCCATGCAGGGAGCAAATGCACCCGCCGTTCAGGAGCACCTGAAGCAAGGTGGAACAGCTGTGGTTTTTGAGCACCTGAGAACCGTGGGGCCAGAAACCGCCAGCCAGGCCCAGAAATCTCCTGGCTGGATCACCCTTTATCAGGGAAGTCAGGGCACTCCGGTGATGCCCGTGAATGAAATCCCGGCCACCCTGATGGGTCTGGCCCGTGTGAACATCGAAAATGCCCTGGCCGCCGTTTCGATGGCACATGCAGCGGGGGTGCCATCAGCAACCATCCGGGAAGCCCTGCAAACTTTCGGGTGCAGTTTTGAAGAAAGCCCTGGAAGGCTCAATTTCTACAGGGAACATCCTTTCACGGTGCTGATGGATTACGCCCACAACCCTGCAGGCATCACGCACCTGAAAAATCTGGTGCTGGCCATGAAAGAGCAGTACGGCAGGGTGATCGGGGTGGTCGGTGCAGCAGGAGACCGTCGCAATCAGGACATCCTGAAGATGGGTGCGCTCTGTGCAGAGATGTTTGACCAGATGATCCTCAGGGACGATGAGGACACCCGTGGACGGGAGGAGGGCGAATCTGCCGCCCTGCTTCTGCAGGGGGCACTGCAAACTGGGATGTCCCCTACATGCATTCAGACGGTCCTGCGGGAAAATGAGGCTGTGGAGACAGCCATGACCCTGGCAGAGCCAGGAGACCTGGTGGTGGTGATTGCCACCGAGGTCGAAGAAGTCTGGGAGAAGATCAAGGCCTTCTCCCCTGCTCTACAGGAGGTCAGCAATGCCTGAATTGACGATACAAGAATCAAAAATCACTGGGGGCAGCTGTGCATCCCAGCTGGAGAGGTCCCATGCCTGATCAAAAGAGGCGCAAGGGAGACCATCCTGGAACCCTGATCATCATTGGGGGCCATGAGGACAAGGAACACGACATGGTGATCCTGAAAGAAGTGGCCAGGAGGGTGGGCAAGGGCCGTCTGGTGGTCACCACCGTGGCCTCTCACCAGCCCGAGGGGTATTTCGAGTCCTATCAGGAAGCATTCAAGAAGCTGGGGATCACCGACCTGACCGAACTTTACATTGCGGAGCGCAGTGAGGCCATGCAGGAAGAAAAAATCAAAGCTTTTGACGATGTGAAAGCTGTGTTTTTCACCGGAGGGGACCAGCTGAGGATCACCAGTCAAATTGGCGACACCCCCATCTACAGCCGCATCCACGAAATTTATGATGCTGGGGGTCTGATTGTGGGCACCAGCGCTGGCGCTTCAGTGATGTGCGAAACCATGATGATCGAGGGCAAGGGAGGCGAGTCTCACCGCATCGGCGACCTGCGCATGGCTCCGGGCCTGAAGCTGATTCGCAACGCCATCATTGATCAGCACTTTGCAGAACGGGGCCGCATGGGCCGACTGCTTGGTGCAGTGGCCCAGAACCCCCGCGTGCTCGGCATTGGCATTGATGAAGACACCGCCATCATCATGGAGGGCCAGGAGTACTTCACCGTGCTGGGAGATGGTGCTGTTTACGTGGTGGATGGCAGTGGGGTCACCCACTCCAACATTGCTGATGGGGCAAACAACCAGATCCTTTCCATCTACGACATCAAACTGCATGTGCTGAGCGAAGGGGACGCCTTTGACCTGGTGCACCGCAGACCCATCGAGGTCTGGAAACTCAAAGACCAGCAATCCCCAACCCAGCATGATGTTCCAGAGCAGAAACCTGTCCGCAAGAAAACAGAGCAAAAAGCTGCAGAGAAAACATAAAAAGATCCCTCACCATGAGGGATTCAGAGGATTTCATAGGCTTCACGGATCAGATGGGCGGCTTCCTGCAGGGATTCGGGTTGCTGTGCACTGAGGTGTTCCTCAAGCAGCTTCAAGGCCTGCTGGGTGGCCTGTCTGGCGTGATAGGCATGATAGGACGGCTGGGTGGAACTGACCTTCTTTTCAGGCAGCGGATCATGCTGCTGGTGGGCAATCAATTCATGGGCTTTTTGCAGGGCTTTCAGGGCTTCGGCATTGGTGTGTGCACTGGTGCTGCCCTGAAGCAGAATGATGACTCTCAGGAGCTCCTGGAGAGCCTGTCCACAGGCTTTCACAGGAAAAGGTTAACATGTTCTGCCATGAACAGAGTGAGCGGGGTGTAGATCAGATGAGAACAGATTGAATAGGGGCAGAGGTTGGAAAGCAGTGGGTTCGGGCCGAGAGCCGAGAGCCCAGGGCTGAGGGCACCAAGCAGGAGGCTGCGACGCAGCGACCCAGCGTGAAATGGGCTCCCCCATGAGCGCATGGTGGGGTCAGGAAAAGACGAGGACAACAGATGAATAGACAGAAACATCAGCGTGTTGAGCCTTGAGACAAACAGAAGCCTTTGAATCTGCTTTCACTCCCCTGTTGACTTCTGGACTTGCTCTCCACACCACTGCAACAATTCATCGACAATCAGACATGCGACGTATTGTTTTGGGCATTGTTGAGCATCAGGGAAAATTGCTGGTTTTTGAGGGGAAACAGTCCATCACAGAGCGGATTTTCTACCGACCACTGGGGGGTGGACTGGAGGAAGGAGAAGATCCCAGAGAGGGTTTGATCCGGGAATTTCGGGAAGAACTGGGGGCAGAAATTGAAATTCTTGAACAGCTTCCCACACTGGAAAA
Organism: Deinococcus cellulosilyticus NBRC 106333 = KACC 11606; assembly: GCF_007990775.1. Taxonomy (NCBI): domain Bacteria; kingdom Thermotogati; phylum Deinococcota; class Deinococci; order Deinococcales; family Deinococcaceae; genus Deinococcus; species Deinococcus cellulosilyticus. The sequence continues at coordinate 43,327 of NZ_BJXB01000016.1, forward strand.
CACCTACAAGTGGGCAGACCAGACCAAGCATGAAGTGGCGTTTCTGTACCGAATTCGATTTCTGGATGGCTCCATTTACGATCAGCAAACCCTGCAGGTGAATGATGCACCAGAAGTGGCTTTCTGGAAGCCTCTGGCTGACTTTGCATCAGGAGACTGGCTCGTCCCTGAAGGGCTGACGGATCTGCTTTCAAACGAACAAACAGACATCCAGACTGAAGGACCAGATTGATCTGAATTTCATTTTGAGTCCAGTACAGGTGTTGTTGAACCCAGTGTCTTCTGGAGCCTCAGCCTCCCATCCATCTTTTGCTGACGGCTGATGGCTGATCACTGACCGCTCCTGACTTAAGTCATACAAAGGATTTCTGTATACAATATATCACTTACACTGGAACCATGCGCCCTCACCTGAAAGGCACCCTGATGGTGGTCATCTCTGCATTTGGATTTGCCACCCTGGGGATTTTTGCCAAGTTCTCCTACCAGATGGATTTCAATTTTCAGAGCACCCTTGCCTGGCGGTTTGGTCTGGCTGCACTGGTCCTGTTTCTCTTGATGCTCCTCAAAAAAGAATGGACGCTGAAACCAGAGCAGCGGGTACCTGCCCTTTTGCTGGGCATGGTGGGTTATGCCATTCAGGCCAGCGTGTATTTTCTGGCCCTGCAACACCTCAGCGCAGGCCTGACTGCACTTTTGCTTTACGCTTATCCTGCTTTTGTGACCCTGCTGGAATGGTGGCTGGAACGCAAGACCCCCACCAAAACCACCCTCTTTGCCCTGCTTCTGGCGTTCGCAGGAATTGTCCTGACCACCCAGATGGATGGGAAAATCAGTGTGCTGGGCATTGTGCTGGCGGTGGCTTCGGGGGTGTGGTATGCCATTTACCTGACCGTGAGTTCCAGAATCATCCGGGACACCCATCCTGTTCCAACCAGTGCATTCCTCAGTCTTGGGGCAGCCCTGGCCTTCCTGACCTGGGCTTTGCTGGGAGAAGGTTTCAATGTGCCCCACAATGCTGCAGAGGGAATGCTCCTGTTTGGGATTGCAACTGTTGCCACGGTGATCCCCGTGATTGGTATTTTTTACGGCATCAGGATTCTTGGGACCTCCCAGACGGCCATTCTCTCGACCCTGGAGCCCATTTTCACCCTGCTGCTCGGGGCATTGCTGCTGCATGAAACGCTGGCTCCACAGCAATTTGTGGGTGGAGCGATGGTGCTGGGCTCGGTTGTGCTGTTGCAGCTGAGGCAGTCTTACCTGAGGGCCAAAGCGGCCTGAAGTTTTGAAAGGTCTGGGCAACTTTCAAAAAATAGGCCCAGGGCAACAACAGGCACCCGGTAAAATGAACTGGTCAACCCTTGAACTGAGCACCCACATCAAAGCTGCACCATCAGACGAGGAGAAAAAACCATGGGTCAAGTTGTTGCCGTTCACCGCAGTGAAAGCCACACCATGTCCAAAACCACCCAGCCCAGCATCCAGCTTCTGACCGGGCTGGGTGTGGAACACGATGCCCACCAGGGGGTCACGGTCAAGCACCGTTCCAGGGTCGCCCGTGATCCCAGTCAGCCCAACCTCAGGCAGGTTCACCTGATTCATGCCGAATTGCATGACGAACTGACACAGAGGGGCTTCCCCATCACGGTGGGCCAGATGGGTGAAAACATCACCACGCGAGGAGTGGACCTCCTGGGGCTGCCCACGGGAACACTTCTGCACATTGGCAGTGAAGTCCTGGTCGAGGTGACTGGCCTGCGCAATCCCTGCACACAACTTGATGGCCTGCAACCTGGATTGATGCAGGCTGTGCTGGACCGGGATGCAGAAGGCAACCTGATCCGCAAAGCTGGCGTGATGGGGATTGTCCTGCGGGGTGGAACCGTCCAGGCTGGAGATGGGATAGAAGTGCAGTTGCCTGCTTCACCCCATCAGAAATTGCAACCTGTTTGAGAGCCCTTGTTCAGTGGATCTGGTGCACGCCAGCCTGCCTGTTGTAAAGCTGGGCATACAGTCCCTGCTGTTCCAGCAAGGTCTGGTGTGGTCCGACTTCCTCGATTTTGCCCTGAGCAAGCACCACAATGCGGTCTGCGTTTCGCACAGTGGAAAGCCTGTGGGCCACCACAAAGGTGGTTCGACCTTTCATCAGACGTTCCAGGGCCTCCTGAATCAGGTGCTCGCTCTCGGTGTCCAGAGCAGAGGTGGCCTCGTCCAGAATCAGCACCCTGGGGTTGCGGATCAGGGCACGGGCAATCGCCAGTCTCTGTTTCTGTCCTCCAGACAGGCGGGCTCCTTTTTCACCCACACGGGTTTCCAGACCCTCGGGGAGGCGTTCAATGAACTCCCACGCATTGGCGTCTTTCAGGGCCTCCAGAAGACGATCTTCATCCACCTTCCCCAGGCCATAAGTCACGTTGTCCCGGATGGACCCCTCAAACAGCAGGGATTCCTGGGGGACCACCGAGAGGAAACGGCGGTAGGTCCTCAGGTCGAGTTCCTCCATGTTTTTCCCATCCAGCAGGATTTTTCCACAAGTTGCACGGTTGAAGCCGATCACCAGACTGAGAATGGTGGATTTTCCTGAGCCGCTCGGTCCCACCAGGGCCACCGTCTCCCCTGCTTTCACCGTCAGGTTGAAGTGGCGGATGGCATGCTGGTCCTCATCCGGGTACTGGAAACACACCTCCTGAAAAGTGAATTCCCCCCTGACACCCTTCACCACAGCTTTGCCAGAGTTGTGTTCAAGGTCCGGGCTTTCCAGCACCTCTCCAATGGAGCGAATGGCTTCCAGACCTTTGGACATCTGCGGCACCAGATTGATCAGGTTGATCACCGCATTGGTCAGGGACCCAAAGAAACCCGAGAGCATCACCACATCTCCCACGGTGATGGGCAGGAGTTGCACGTAATACACGTATCCGGCAACAATCAGGCAACCCATGTTGAAAACGTTGAAGGTCACCCAGGCCACCGCATTGAACATGGCGTTGATGGAATCCAGACCCACCCCGGCCTCCTTCACCCGGTCCAGGGTGTGGGAAACTCTTTTCAGTTCCTGGTCTTCCAGTCCGTGCGCTCTGGTGATGGGAATCAGGCTGGTCATCTCCATGATGCGGGCACTCATGGCCTCAAGCTCTTTGCGAAAAGCACTGTTGTGGTCGCTGAGGGCACCCCGCATGGACCGCACCAGGAGGGCTGCTGCCGGGACGGTGACCACGTAAAACAGGATGAATTCGGGGGCACGGATCGCGGTGGTCACCAGGGCCACCACAATGAACACCAGGGCCCCCAGGCCCGTGTCAAACAGAATGCGGGTGAGTTGTTCAATGGCTTCCACATCACGAAGCACCTTGTTCTGCAGGGACCCTGCACTGGTGCGGTTGTAAAAGCCGATGGAGAGGTGCTGCAGGTGCCTGCAGATCGCGGCCCTGAGTCGGTTTTCCATGGTGCGGGTCGCCATGCTGAGGTAACGCACATGCAGGTAATGGTTGGGAATGTTCTGCACCAGCAAAATCGCCATCACCACGGCCCACATCCACAGGTGCTGCAAAGGGGCACGGGTGCTGATCACATCCACCACCCTTGCGGTGATGATGGGCAGCAAAACCGCAGGACTCACCTTGATGACGTACAGGAGAAAGGACCAGAACAGCCTGCTTCCCTGCCCCTCGTAAAGAAACAGGAAGGTCTGGATGGGTCTGGACCCCTGAAAGCGTTCCAGAAAATAGTGTTGTTCTTTCAGATTGCGCATCTTCAACCTCGGTGTGTTCTGCAGAGGAATGACTGTCCTTGCTGCACTGCCCAATCTGACACAACTGGACTGTGGGGACTGCTGTTTCGAGGAGCAGTGATCTAAACGACCTCTTCAGCTGATGTCAGTTGCACAAGAAAAGCAGGAAGCGGCATGCCACCTCCTGCCAGACATGCTGAATTTCAGGCTTCTACGGGCTGCACGCGGCTTTCGAGCATCAGGTCCAGAAGTTCACGGTCGACCTTGTAGCCGTGGAAGTCCTCGTAGACCACACCGGGACGCCCGTGCTCAGCAATCCCGAAGTTGCCTTTGAATTCCCACAGGGCGAATCCCCAGCCCAGTTCCTGGTACACCTGGAAGAGGTCCCTGAACCACCTTAACGCCACATCATTGGGGGTGTAACGGTAACAACCAAACTCCCCGATGTGCACCTGCACGCCACTTTCGCGGATGGCCTGCCAGGGCTTGTAGTATTCACGCAGGGTGTCGATGTTCCAGACCCTACCGTACCACTCGCAATCAGGATAGGTGGGCATGGGCATGCCTTTTGAGCCGTCCCACCACTCGGCCCGGTAGTGGGAGACCGTCATGGGCTGGTATCCCCTTCCTGAGTGAATCACCCCGAGGTCTGCGAGTTCTGGCATGGCGATGTTCCCTCCGCCCAGACCGTCAATCACAATTTCCCTTTGAGGATCGATGGCCCGGATGGCAGCGACGGTACGGCGCATCAGGTTCTCGTGAATGTCACGGGTCATGCCGTACTGCCCGATTTCCGGGGGTTCATTGAGCAGATCGAAACTGAGCTGGCTGGAAGGCACCCCATTAAACCGTTCTGCAAAATGCTCCCACAGGAACACAAAAGCATCCTGGGCAATCTGGTCCTGCCAGAGGTTGTGTTTCTCCAAGTCGTTGTAATTGATGCAGTAACCGGGTGCCCGGTGCAGGTTCAGGCTCATGTGGATGCCGCGCTTCTGGCAGGCTTCCAGGTAACGGTCAAGGTAGGCCAGCACCCGTTCATCAGGGTTGAAGTAATCAAAGTCGCGGGTGAAGTAGAAGTAGTTGATGGGAATCCGGGCGAAATCAAACCCGAACTGCTGCATGAAATCCAGGGCTTTTTCGTCGGCTTCGAGGGGTTCGGTGCTGTATTCTCCGGTGTACATCCACTGGAAGTTGAATCCGTATCGGGGCATGGGAATCCTTTCAGGACAAGGGAGAGAAGACGGAAGGATCAGCTTTTATTTCAGGGTGACCTTGAAGGCCAGATCCTTGACCAGTTCAGGGATAGAGACAGAGAGGACGCCTCCTGAGGATATGCCAGAGGTGATGTTCAGCCACTGGTTTTTCTGGGGGTCATAGAAGGAAATCTGGTAATTTCCATCTTTCAGGCCACTGACGGTGACCTCCAGATCTTTCACGGGATCGGGATTGAAGGTCCAGCCTTCCTTGAAAGTGCCGTTCCTTAGGGCATCGGCGTAAACCTTCAGGGCCTCACCAGGGTCATAGATGTTGTTCCTGACCCACACCAGGGCGCGAGACTCGTTCTGCAGACCGAGAGCCAGGGCACCAAAGAGGTCGCTGGTCTTGACTTTGCTGGGCCTCATCACTGCCAGATTCTCTCCCTGGAAGAATTCAGAGACTCCTTTGTAGTGGGTCCAGAGGTTTCTGGGGTCCACGAAATTGTCCCACCACCAGTACATGCCTGTGCTGGCAAAGCCCGAGAAGGGAGCAGCCCACAGCCCGTTGTGAAACTGGATCTCATCCCGGCTGAGGGGCAGGTCATCGGTGCCTGCCGAGGAATACCCCAGTTCTGCCAGCATGATGGGTTTTCCGGGCGTGTTTTCATTCAGTTGCCGGAAACTGGCGCCCAGGAAACGCCCCACATCCCGCTGGCTGTAGTCGTGCTCCTGCACAAAATCAATCTCGGGCAGAGTCCAGGTGTTGCCCACCGAGGCAGAACCATAACTGACCGACACCAGATGGTCATAGGGGTCCAGGGTTTTCAGGTGGGCCGTCATCTCCTGAATCCAGGGTGCAAGCAGGGTGTCGTCGATGGGGGTCCAGCTCACCTCGTTCCACCACTCCCAGGCAAACAGGTTCGGGCTGTAACCCCAGCGGGCCACAATGTACCTCAGGCGTTGCTTGAAGTATTTTTTCGCTTCCGCATGGGTGGCAAATTCTTCAGGAGAACGCAGCATGCCCCCGTTTTTGATGTTGTAAGGGTTGTCGTCCCACTCGGGATTGGTGGTGGCACTGAAGGCCCCATGGTTCAGGAGGGCCAATTCGATCTGGATGCCCCGATCTTCCGCCATCCTGAAGACCTCATCCAGCAGATGGGCCTGCACCTGACGGTTCTGGTAATTGCCCAGTCCGGTGTCTTTCCACTCGATCCCCAAGTTCCACGAGGGCATCCACAGGCGGGCGATGTTCCCCCCATTTTCACTGAGGCGAGAAAACCAGCGCTGGAAATCGTTCAGGGTGGCCTGTCCGGTGGAGGTGGCCCAGGCGATGTTCTGTCCGATGGGCAGGAAAAAGTCTCCATTCTCGTGCTGAAAGTACAGGGGACTCGTTTTGTTGATGCGGACCAGACCTTTGGCAGATGGATTTGCAGCCACGTTGAGTTGAAGGGCTGCGCTCTGCACATTCCCCTGCTTCAGACTGGCCTGAGCACTCCACGGTCCAGGTTCATTGGGGGTGAAACGCACCTTCCAGCGTCCATTGGGCTTCACCTGTAAAGTCTCTGCATCCACATCCTGGCTGTAAAAAGCAGGCACCTTCAGGGTTTTTCCAGAAGGCGAGGTGAAGCTGACCCACAGGTCCACCTGCTCAGGATCGTAGGGGTTTTCAAACACCCCATCGGTCTCGATGGGCAGTTCCACAGGCTTCATGAACTGGGCCTGTGCAGATCCCAGATTCAGAACAGTGGCAGGGGTCTGGGCCAGCACTCCACCCGCCAGAGCAACGGTCAGAAAAACAGCAGCAACCGGAACCTTCACAGCTCAGCCTTTCACGGACCCGGCGGTCAGTCCATTGATGAAGTCCTTCTGGAACAGCATGAAGATCACCAGGGCAGGCAGGGAGACCAGCAGGGTTGCTGCCATCACCACACCCGCAGATCTGGGGTCTTTGGAGAGGTCACCTGCGAGTTGAGAAAGCTGGAGGGGAAGCGTCATGTGGCTGGCGTCATTGACCACGATCAGGGGCCACATGAAGTTGTTCCATTCTGCGAGAGACACGAAAATCACCATGGCAGCGAGGGCAGGACGCAGCAGGGGAAGCACAATCTGCCACCAGATGCGGAACTCATTGGCCCCGTCGATCTTGGCAGCTTCAAAGAGGTCATTGGGCATGTTCATGATGACCTGCCGGAAGAAGAACACCGTGAAGGCCTTGGCCAGACCGGGAATGAGCAAGGCCTGATAGGAGTTGATCCAGCCCAGGTCCCGGATGGTCAGAAAGTTCGGGATGATGGTGACCTCCCAGGGGACCATCATGGAGGCGATGATCAGGCCGAAAATGAAGTTCGCTCCCCAGAATTTGTGCTTGACCAGCACGTAAGCGGCAGCAGAGGCCAGCAGCAGACTGAACAGGGTCACGAAGATGGTGATGCCAAGGCTGTTGGCGAAAATCTGCCCGAGGTACCCGACCTCGTAACGCTGGAACAGGCCCTGGGTGACGTCCTGCAGGGTGCTCACCTCTCCGAACTTCCATCTGGGATCAAAGAAGTTGTGGAAGCTGGGTTCCTTGATCAGAAAAGAGGGGGGTCGGGCCTGAATTTCCGAGAGGGGTTTGAAGGCTGCAGTGGCCATCCAGTAGTAGGGCAGCAGCACGAACAGGGCGAGCAAATAGAACGGAAAGCGGATCAGCTGGTCCAGCCAGGGGTTTCTTTTTTCACCGACCATCATGCACCTTCCTCACTGGACCGACTCGTTGGCCCGCTGCACCCGCAGGTTGATCAGGGTGAGCACGAAACAGATGGCGAACAGAATCCAGGCCACGGCGCTGGCCTCGCCCATCTGGAAGCGGTAGAAGCCTTTCTCGAACAGGTAGGTGACCACGGTGAGACCACTGTCCAGGATGCCCCCGACGTTGTGCACGTCTGCGAAAAAGATGTAGGGCTCACTGAACACCTGGAAGGCCCCGATGATCCCGGTCACGGTGGTGTAGATGAAGGTGGGTCTCAAGAGGGGCACCGTGATGGCCACAAAGCGCTGCATGGGGCTGGCCCCATCGATGGCCGCTGCTTCATACAGTTCGTTGCCGATGCTGCGCAGGTTGGAGACAAAAAGGATCATGGAGTACCCGAGTCCGTTCCACACGGTGTACATGATCAGCACGGGCACCGCAAATTTCGGGGTCCCGAGCCAGGAGATGGACTCCACACCAAACCAGCCGATGATGGTGTTGAGAAGACCGTAATCTTCGGAACTGAGAATCCATTTCCAGACGGTTGCGATGGCAATGCCGCCGGCAACCGCTGGCAGAAAGAAGATGCCGCGCAAAATTTGATCCAGGACCCGTTGAGAACCAAACGCCATCGCCAGCCCCAGCCCGATGATGTTGGTGAGGATCACCGAGGCGAAGGTGTAGATGGTGGTGTTCTGCAGGGCTTTGTAGAAGCGGGGATCGGCGAGGATCTCCCGGTAATTTTGGATGCCGATAAAAGTGGGGTCACGAACGGCGTTGTAGTCGGTGAAGCTGAGGTACAGGCTTTTCAGGACCGGGTAGACCATAAAAACCACGAACAGCAGCATGAAGGGGAGCAGCATCAGCATCGGAACAGAGTGGTGTTGCAGCAGGGTGTTCAGGGAACGCCTGCGGGGTTTGCTGACTTCCAGGGTGAGCTGCGCCTGGGTTCCAAGGTCGTTTTTCATAGCGCCTCCGGTTCAGGAGAGAACATCATGGGGGTGGGATGGAGCACACCACAGGTTTTGCCCGGTGCACTCCATCCTCAGGGCAGCTTTACTTCTTGAGGTTCCTGTTCATGGTTGCGGCTGCGGCGTCCAGGGCATCTTTGGGATCGGTGCCGTTGAAGATCACGGCCTGAATGGCTTTCTGCACGGCGTCTCCAGACTCTTCCCAGCCTTTGCAGTTGGCGGGGCCTTCAGCGTCTTTGAGCTGGGCAATCAGGGCACTCTTGCGGTCTGCGGGGAGGTTGAGCTGGCTGGCCATGTCGGTGCGGGCAGGAATCCACAGGGTGCCCACCTTGTTGGCCGAGTTGATCATGGCTTTCACGGCAGGTCCGGTGTACAGGAACTTCATAAAGTCCACAGCCAGATCGGGCACTTTGGTGTAGGACATCACGCCCATCACGCTGCCCCCAATGAAAGCGGTGGATTTTCCGGTGGGACCTGCAGGAAGTTTGGCGGCTTTCCATTTTCCGTCTATTTTGGGCTGGGCCACAGGGAGGCTTCCCAGAGACCAGTTCCCGGTGATGCCGATGGGGTAGTCGCCACTGGCAAGGCCTGCTTCGAGGTCGGGCCATCCGTCGGTGGGGGACTTGTATTTGGTGTAGAAGTCCGCGAAGTACCTGAGGGCGGTGACCCCTTCAGGGCTGTTGATGACGGCTTTGGTGCACTTGTCGTCGTACAGCTGTCCTCCAGCCTGGTAGAGGTAAGGGAAGTAGGAGAGCCATCCTGCGTTGCCCCACTGGATCATGGCACCTTTTTTACCAGAGGCGCGAAGTTTTTCAACGGCTTTGGTGTAGTCGGCCCAGGTTTTGGGTGCCCCTTTGATGCCTGCCTGCTGCAGCACGTCGGTGCGGTAATACATCAGTTGCACGGTGAGGTCAAAAGGCACGGCGTAGAGGGTTCCGTCGGTGGCGGTGATGGAGTTCATCACGCCTTTCTGGGCGACTTTTCTGACCTGAGCAGCAAAGGCGGGGTACTTCTGGGAGAGGTTGATCAGGCCACCCTGTTCACCCAGCGAGATCCCGAAGGACAGACCTCCGGTGATGATGTCAGGACCCGTTCTGGAGGCAATGGCAGCGAGGTATTTGGTGTAGGCGTCACTCCAGGGGATGGTGCGAATCTCGAAGGTCACATCTTTGTGCTTGGCCTTGTACAGGTCTGCAGCGGGTTGCACGATGGTTGCCATGTTGGCGTTGTCTCCCACCAGCCAGATGGTGAGTTTTTCGGCCTGGGCAGCGGACAGGGACAGGGCAAGTACAGCAGTCAGGGTCTTGAGCTTCATGGTCTCTCCTTGATTCGATCTGTGGTGCATGGATTACCAAACCCCCAGGAAGTGAAGTCGGGTGGATGGGCCCTGGGGTTCACAGCGTTTATGCTTGCGGTTCAGTGAAAACCGAACCGTTTCAGCAACCCGTTGTTGTGTTTAGTAAACTGTAGCTGAAGTGTAGCACCCTGATTCTGAAAATGTCAAATGCATGAGATGGAGCAGCTTTCTGGCCAGAAGCTGATCAAGACGATACAAATTCCGAATCGAATCGTTTGAACAGGTGACCAGCAAGCACAATATATGAATTTTGACCTGATCCAAATTTGAATAAGTTAGAATTGCTTACTAAACACATCAGAAACGTTTCCAGCTGCATCTGAAGCAAAACCCTCATCCAGCAAGCACCTGCCATGAAACTTTGCCACAGAGGTAAAAACGTTTGGTGAAGTGCCCTGGCAACCTCCTCAGTTCATTTGCTCAGCACAGGAAACTGGACGCATCCGTCCGAAAAAAACGCCTCCTCATCTCACACGAAAAACAACAGCAGGCAAGGAATACCCTTGCCTGCTCATGGATTCTTTCGTTACCTGCGTCTGCTGGCCCTGGACTTGGTGCTCTGCCGGATGATCAGGCGCACAGGAACCAGCACCTGATCGTCTTTGCGTTTGGGATGCAGGATCAGTTTCACCGCTTCTCTGCCCAGAACCTCTTTGTCCACATGCACGGTGGTGAGGGACGGGTTGCCGTGGGCACCGTTGGGGATGTCGTCGTAACCCGCAATGGCGATGTCTTCCGGGACACTGAGCCCTGCATCAAGACAGGCCTGAATCGCCACAATTGCAGTTTCATCGTTGTAGGCAAAAACCGCATCGGGCGGATCTTTGAGGGCCAGAAGCTGTTGCATGGCTGGGTAGGCTCCAGCCTGCTCATCAATGGGATAGCGCTGCACCATCAGGGCAGGGTCGATTTCGCGTCCGGCATCCTGCAGGGCCTGCATGTAACCTTGCTGCCTCTGGTGAATGCTGAAATGGTGGGGGCCAGTGATGAAAGCAATGCGTTTGCGGCCCATGGCGATCAGATGCTGGGTGGCCTGGTAGGCTCCGGTCAGGTTGTCGGTGTTCACACAGAGGTACCCGGGCTGGTGGTTGTCCACCAGAATCACCGGTTTGCCAGAGCGCTTGAAGGCCGTGAGCATTTCCGGGTCGAAATGCCCGACACAGATCAGGGCATCGACCTCCTGGATGCGGATGATCTCCGGGATGTTGTCTTCAGGGGCCACCTGACAGTAGGACAGGGCCACACCTTCCTTGCGGCAGGCATCCTCCACCCCGTGCAAGACCGGGAAGTAGAAGGGGTTGCTGGTCAGGGCATGGTTCTGTCGCTGCATGAAAAAACCGATTCTGCGGGCCTTGACCGGACGCAGTTTGGCAAGGTCATAGCCCAGGGCAGCAGCGGCCTCCAGCACCTGCCTGCGGGTGTCCTCGGTCAGGCCAGGCTGGTTTTTCAGTGCCCTTGACACGGTGGCAATGGATACGCCCGCCTGCCTGGCAACATCGCGGATGGTGGGTTCGTCGTTGGATACAGGGAGGCCGGACATATCCACCATCTTAGGGCGTTTGGTAAACAAATTCAAACCTCTCTGCTGTGCATGTGGGGCTTGAAATGGGTCTGCCCTGAGGGCTTTTGACTTTCCCAGCAACAGGTGTTAAAGTTTAGTAAACACTACCGTTGTTACTCTTCTGTGACAGGTAAACCCTTGCCTGGCTCCCAAAGGACCCCCGATGATTGAACATCTCCTGCATTCCGGCTGGACCCTCAAAGCCCGCACCCCTTCACTGTCTCTCCAGGCTGACTTCCAGACCCAGGAAGGCTGGACCCCGGCCACCGTTCCAGGTACAGTGCAATGGGACCTCCTCAAAACCGGCCAGATTGATGATCCCTTCTACGGCCTGAATGAAAAAACCGTCCAGTGGATCGGAGAGGATGAATGGCTGTACAGCACCGAATTCACCGTCACCTCTGCAGACCTGCAGGCCGAGCATGTTGAGCTGCACTTTGAAGGGCTCGACACCCTCTGCACTGTCTGGTTGAACGGACAGCAGATTCTGGTCAGCGACAACATGTTCGTGCCCCGGACCATCAATGTCAAGAGCTGTTTGCAAGAAGGCCTAAACACCCTGCAGCTTGTTTTTGAAAGTCCTCTGGAAAAGGGCCGTGAACTTGAAGCACAGCATGGCAGACGGCCTGTCTGGAATGGGGACCACAGCCGTGTTTACGTGCGCAAGGCCCAGTACCACTATGGCTGGGACTGGGGTCCGGTGCTGCTGACTGCTGGCCCCTGGAAACCCATCCGCCTGCGGGCCTTTACCGCCAGAATCGATGATGTGTACGCTCCAGTGGAAGTCACCCCTGACCTGCACAGTGCACTGGTTCCGGTCCAGGTGCAACTTGCTGGCACCCTCACAGACCAGATCCTCCACATCACCCTGCTCGGTCCCGACGGTCAGGTGGTCCAGCAGCAGCAGGTTCAGGCCAGTGAAAGCAGTCAGGTCCTGTTTCAGGTGGATGCACCTGAACTCTGGTTCCCCAACGGATATGGAAAACAGCCCCTCTACACCCTGCAGGTGAGATTGCAAGCTGGAAATGAAGTGCTCGACCAGAAACAGCTCAGGCTGGGCATGCGCAGGCTGCGGGTGGTGCAGGAGGCGGTGCTCGGCGAATCCGGGCGCAGCTTTTATTTTGAGGTGAACAACCAGCCCATTTTCTCTGGAGGGGCCAACTGGATTCCCGATGACCTGATCCTCAACCGCATCAGCGATGAGCAGTACCGCCGCAGGCTCACCCAGGCAAAAGATGCCAACATGAACATGATCCGGGTGTGGGGTGGAGGCATTTACGAGGCCGATGTCTTCTATGACCTCTGCGATGAACTTGGGCTGCTGGTCTGGCAGGACTTCATGTTCGGCTGCGGCATGTACCCGGCCCATGAAAGCTTCAGGGCCAGCGTGCAACAGGAAGCAGAAGCACAGGTGAAGCGCCTCAGGAACCACACTTCCATTGCCCTGTGGTGCGGCAACAACGAGGACTACCAGATTGCGCAGAGTGTGGGAGCATATGGCCCCGGTGGCGATGAAAGCAAGTTTGATGCGAAAGTCATCTACGAGGTGCTGCTGCGCGAAGTCTGTGAACGCCTTGATCCTGGCACCCTGTACTGGCCCGGCAGTCCCTACGGCGGAGATGACGTGTACACGGGCCTGACCGGAGACCGCCACACCTGGGAAATCTGGCATGCACAGATGGCCCCCTATCAGGAGTACAAAAATTTCGAGGGGCGTTTCGTGAGTGAGTTTGGCATGATGTCTGCTCCCTCCCTGGCCCTGATTCAGCAGTCCATGCCGGAAGCGGAGTGGTTTCCCGAAAGCCAGACCTTTGTGCACCACACCAAAGCGACCGGGCCCAATGGGAAACCGGATGGAGCCAGAAGGCTCGCAGTGTATCAGGCAGAAAACCTGAGAGGGCACCGGAACCTGGAAGAGTACATCTACAACACGCAACTGGTGCAGGCAGAAGCCATGCGTTATGCCTACCGGGATTTCAGAAAACGCTTTGAAGGACCAGGAAAATACGCGGTCTCTGGGGCTCTGGTGTGGCAACTCAATGACTGCTGGCCCGTGTCAAGCTGGGCCATCATTGATTCTCTTGAAATCCCCAAACCTGCCTACTTCACCATCAAACGGGAACTCTCCACCTTTTCTGTGGGCATCCAGAAAACCCGGGATCTGGAGGTCTGGGTCAGCAGTGGCAGCTTCAAGACCCATGAGGCCACCCTTCACCTTCATGCCTACAACCTGCAGGGGGAATGGGTTTCGAGCACCACACGCACGGTCACCCTGCTCCCGAACCGCCGCACCGATGTGGAAGCATGGCAGCTGGACACCTCTCCCCTGATCCATTTTGCAGAACTCCTGATCGATGATCAGGTGGTGGCCCGCAGCAGCGAATTCCCCGAGCCTTACAAATACTTCCACTTTGCTGACCCGCAACTCCAGCTGGAGTACCTGAACGACCACAGCATCCGCATCACAGCCCAGAAACCCGTGAAAGGGGTGTGGCTGGATGCAGGGGCCAGTGTAGGCTGGAATGACAACTTCATTGACCTGCGTGCAGGGGAAAGCCGGGTGCTGGAAGCTCCCGACCTCGCTGGAAGAACAGTTCAGGTGCGTTACCTGGGGGCAGATCAGGCCACCCAGGTGAAGCCTGCCGTGGTGGGCGCATGACCGAGTTCGCACTGGCCCTGGACATCGGGGGCAGTCATGTGACGGCCGCAGTGGTGGACCTGCGAGAGCGCCTGCTGCTTGAAAGAAGTCTGGTGCGTAAAGGGGTGGAGGAATCTGCCCCTGCCCACCACCTGCTCGACACCTGGGCCGTGGCCGCCCACCAGGCCCATCGGCTGGTCGGCTCTCCAAGGCTCACCCACATTGGCATTGCCATCCCCAGCCCTTTTGATTACCAGGGCGGATTTTCCCTGCATGAGCACAAGTTCCGTCTGCTCAGGGGCATGAACCTCACCGAGGGCCTCAGAGAACGCTGGATGAGCAGTGCCCTGGCACAGGTCCCTGTTCTGTATGGCAACGATGCTGACCTGTTCGTGCTGGGAGAATGGTGGGGTGGAACGGCCCGGGGCGCAGAACGGGTGCTGGGCGTCACGCTGGGCACCGGCCTGGGATCAGGGTTTCTGGAACGAGGTCGTGTGCTCACCCATGACCCCAGGGTCCCCCCAGACGGTGAACTCTGGAACACCCCCTACCGCAGTACCATCGCTGAGGACTACGCTTCAGGGCGCTCCATTGTGCTTCACCACACCCGCCTCACCTCCAGAAACTGGACGGTGCACGAAATCAGCACTGCCGCCAGAGACCATGATCCACACGCCCAGCAGGTCATGCAGCATTTCGGCGAAGAACTCGGGCAAATCCTCACTCCGTGGGTGTCAGGCTTTCAGCCTGGTCTGGTGGTGCTGGGGGGAAACATTGCCCGGGCTCTGGATTGCTTTGAAGCACCTCTGAAAGCCCGTCTGCAGGATGTGCCCATCGTGACCAGCACCCTCTTTGAACAGGCCAGCCTGTTTGGAGGGGCCGCACTTTGTCAGGCATCTGAACAATATGAACAAATGGATGCACCACAGCTGAAGCTGTGATAGTTTCAACCAGAGGAGCCCCATGTCACACCTTTTGCAACTGATCCCTGAGCACCACACCCGGGTCTGGGGGGGTCACCGCCTGAAACCCGACAGCATTGACCCCGTTGGTGAAGCCTGGGTGGTCTACGAACACAACCTCGTCGCCTCCGGCCCTCACAAAGGCCAGAAGCTCTCTGAAGTGATCCAGCAGGAAGGAGAAAGACTGCTCGGAAGCAACGCCTGGCAGAGCACAGGCGAGCGTTTTCCCCTGCTGATCAAACTGCTGGACTGCACCGACTGGCTCTCGATCCAGGTCCATCCCAATGATGAGCAGGCCCGTGAGCTGCATGGCCCGGACCAGTTTGGCAAAACCGAAGCCTGGCACGTCCTGGAAGCTGCAGAAGGTGCAAAAGTCATCGCAGGCATCAGGGCAGGAACTTCACCAGAAGCGCTCAAAGAAGCCATTCTTGCAGCACAAGTGGAGCCTCTGTCTGAATACGTCCAGGTCAAAGCTGGAGACACCATCTTCATGCCAGCAGGCACCCTCCACGCACTGGGTCCAGGGCTTTTCATCTACGAAGTGCAGCAAACCAGCGACATCACCTACCGGGTTTACGACTGGGACCGTCCGGCCAGCGCAGGTCGCAAGCTGCATCTTGAAGAGTCTGCCCAGGTCACCCGATCAGACCTCTCAGGGCAGGTGAACCCCTACCCGGAACTCGAGGACAATGATCTGAAACCTGTGGTGACCAGCCCCTATTTTGTCACCGAGGTGCTCCAGGCCACCTCTTCCCCACTGAACCTCAAAACCACCGGAGAGAGCTTCCATGTGGTGACCGTCATCGAAGGGGAGGCAGACGTGAGGCTTGGGAAAGAAACTGTACACCTGGGCCTGTTTGAAACCGTGCTTGTTCCAGCAAACGCCGGGGAATACACCCTGACCTCCAGCACAGGCAAAGCCAGAGCCTTGCGCTCCAGTTTGCCCTGAAGACAGAAGAAAGCAAAGCATGAAGATCCATCTGTGGTCTCCTGTTTTGTTGAGGAAAGCGATGCACCTGTCTTTTGCTTTTTGTCCTCGGCTCTCAGCCCTCGGCATCTTCCAGGACATCTGTCCAGGCCAGAGCGCCCCTATAATCTCAGGATGACCCTGTTCTATGCTGCCCTACTCGGTGGTCTTGGTGTGGCCTCTGGCGCTTTTGGAGCCCATGCCCTCAAGGACATGCTCCCTGCTGACCTGCTGGCGACTTTTGAAACCGGAGTGCGCTACCAGATGTACCATGCCCTCGCCCTGCTGGGTCTAGGCGCTGCGAGGTTCAAAAGCAGAGGCATTTTGTTTCTGTTCCTTGGGACGCTCATTTTTTCTTTCAGCCTGTACCTGTTGGCCCTCACGGGGGTCAGGGTGCTGGGAGCCATCACTCCGATTGGAGGTGTGTTGCAGATCATTGGCTGGGTGATGGTTGCACTTGATGCCCGCAAGGCAAAATGGTGAACGCTGAAGATTTTGTCCAGAAGGTTCAGGCGGCTCTGGAACCCCTGAGCAATCCCGGGCAGGCACCAGCCATGCAGAAATACATGAAGGACCGGTTCGATTTTCTGGGAATCAAGAGGCCTGCCCGCACCGAAGCCACCCGTCCCCTCCTCCGGCAGTTGCAGCCACAGGAAGCCCTCCCTGCTGCACAGCACTTGTGGACCCTGACCGGGCGGGAATACCAGTATGTCGCTGTGGACATCCTGGCAAAACACGTCAAAATGCTCTCTCCAGAAGATCTTTCAGCCATTCGTGCACTGATCCAGACGCATTCCTGGTGGGACACTGTGGACCTGCTGGCTTCAAAGGTGGTGGGAGGTCTGGTGCGCAGGCACCCTGAACTCAAAGCAGAGATGGACCGCTGGAGTGAAGACCCGGATTTCTGGGTGCGCCGGACAGCCGTCCTGCACCAGCTGTCCTTCAAGAAGGAAACCGATCAGGAAAGGCTTTTTGCGTTTGCCCTGAAAAATGCCCCTGATGCAGAGTT
Source organism: Deinococcus cellulosilyticus NBRC 106333 = KACC 11606 (assembly GCF_007990775.1). Lineage (NCBI taxonomy): Bacteria > Thermotogati > Deinococcota > Deinococci > Deinococcales > Deinococcaceae > Deinococcus > Deinococcus cellulosilyticus. The sequence goes on from NZ_BJXB01000016.1 coordinate 60,446, forward strand.
TTTCATTCGCAAGGCCATCGGGTGGGCACTGAGAGAGCATGCAAAAACCAGCCCCGAGGCTGTGCGCACCTTTGTTGAGGCACATCGGGCACAGTTCTCAGGGCTGACCATCAGAGAGGCATTCAAGCACTTCTGAGTCGGTTTTTCAGTTTTGCTGGGCCTGCTGGCCTTGCAGCACAAACCCGATGTATTCGTCTGGGAAATACACTTCACTGCCTGGAGCGAGTTCTGCTCCGACCCTGCTCAGGAGCACCAGCAGGGCCTGCTCCACTTTCTGGGGGGTGACGGTGGAAACCGCAGCCATCTGCTGTTCGGTCAGGCCAGGGTACATGGCCTTGAATTGCGCCTGGTCCTGCAGAAGTGTGTTCACCTGCCTGCTGAGGTCAGAGATCACATCAGTGCTGACCACAGGGGTACCGTAAAGGTTCACCAGTTTCAGGCCTGCACTGTCCAGTCGCTCTTTGAGGGTGGCCTGTCCCTGCACAGGGTAGGTCTGGGTGAAGGTCTTGCTGAAGCCGTTGGCTCCGGTGACCACAATCTCGCTTTTCAGTTCACCGTCTTTGACTTCAAAGAGGGGAACCAGGGCCTCGTTGATGCGGAATCCGTTGGTGGAGGGCTTGAGGGGTGGCGTGAATTCTGCAGCAGAGACCACTTCTCCATTCTGGGAAAGGGTGTATTTCACCGTAACAGGCAATGGAAGCACCACTGCACAGCGCACGTTGAAGTCTGCCTGCAAGTACTGGCCCTGTTTCAGCTGGGTGGTGGGCTGGCCTTTGACCACAAACCAGGGCTGGTCTTTCAATTCAAAGTCGCAACGGGCCTGTTCCAGCCGGGCCACAATCTGCTCTGCATTGTCCTTCTGGGCAGGGCTGAGGCTGGATCCCAGGTAGACTTTGATGTCTTTCAGGGCTTTGGGATAATCTCCAAGCTGCTCATTCAACACGCCGCTGTAGAAGTGGTATCGGGTTTCTGTGCCCTCGGTCAGGTCCTGAACGGCCATCTGGGTGTCCTTGTAGGTGCCCAGACCCAGTGCGTAGTCATAGGCATCCTGGGCCTCCAGGTCATTCCCCAGTGCAACATGGTAAAGGCCGAGGTTGTAAGCCGCGATTTCATCTCTGGGGTCAAGCTGCAGGGTCTGCTGTGTGGAACGCAGGGCCAGTTGCGCATTCCCAGTCTTGTATTGTGCCCAGCCCAGATTGGTCCAGTACAGGGGTTTGTAAGGGTTGAGGGTGACCAGTCGTTCCATGACACTGCGTGCTGTCTTGAAATCGTTGCGGTCAAAAGCCAGGAAACTGAATTCCTGCAGGGCATACTCGGAGTTGGGGAGCACGTTGTACAGGCCTTCGCGGGTGTCCTGCACCTTCTCTCCAGTGGCCTGCAGAATCACTGCCTGGGCCTGGGTGAGCACCCCTCTGTTCTGAGGAGGCCAGGATTCCGGGAGTTTTTTCCCACGGGTCAGCTCAATCACTTCCGAGAGGGTTTTGGCATAGGGGTATTTTGAAGTGGCCAGCAACTTCAGGGCCTCATCGGTCTGGCCATTCTGTTCGAGATACAGGGCCTGATAGGTGATCAGGCTGGGCACCTGACCCACATTCAGTTCCAGCAGCCGCTTTGGACCCTGCAAAATGGCCTGATACGCCTGATCAAGATGCTCTTTCGGAGAGAGCAATGATTCAAAAAATGCTTTGGCAACAGGATCTTTTGCATCTTTGTAGGGCGCAACAGCTGCCAGGACATCCAGTTTCTCCAGGTCACGCAGCGGCAGGGCCAGCTCTTTCGGGGTCAGTTTTGGCAAAATCAGGCTGGTTTTCAGCAGTTCGGCCACTTTTTTGAGGGTGGTCTTGCGCAGGTCGTTGGCTGGAGCCTTGACCTGGACCTCCTGGTACTGGTCTCCCTGTTGCAGGAGCAAGGTCACCTGTTCCCCTTTGACCAGACCTCCAATCACCGTGCGAACACCCAGCGCATCTTGCAGAACCTGCAGGTGTTCCGGGAGGGTAGGCTCGGCAAACCCTTCGTAATACAGCACATCCATGGGCAACTGTGGCCCATTCGGGGTGAGAAGAGGGGCAGTAAAAACCTGGGTCTGGTGGGGTTTCAGGAGTCCAAAATTCAGTGCAACATCATAAGAAAGCAGTGCAGCTGTTTCAGCATCCTGGGGGGTGGCTGGATGAAACCAGCTGACAGCCCCACGGGTCTGGGCGAAGGCAGCACCGCTCAGCATCAAACTTAACATCAGGTGTTTTGCAAGCATGGTTCATGTTACTGCAAAGGGCCTGAGGATTCCGTGTGCTCGGTGAGAAAAAGGCAGGGCAAGCGCAACGTCGCTGGACGTCAGATGTCGATGCAGAAAGCGGTCAGCCTTCAGCTTTCAGCAGTCAGCGCAACAACACCTGTGTGTTCATTTCAGCCTGACAGGACAGATGTTTGATCTTCCAGCACAAATCCTCTGGCCCACGGCCACCACGTTTCAGCCTGGACTCAGCGTAAAACAGATTAATCACAATTTTCCATCTGTTTTTCTATTTCACACATCAAATCTTATTAAGACAGAAACACAAATATAAATTCGTAAAGTGATCAAAACCCTCAAAAAAATCATTTACCGCTATTGACCATCTGCTGTCGAATGGTTTAACCTTTGACCAATCAACAAAACCCATGCATGACCCCCTGTGGGTCAAATCCTCATGTTGACTGAAGGAGCACCATGATGCGAAAAACCTCTCTTTCACTGGCCACCTCTTCTCTGCTGCTGTCTCTGGTTCTGGGAGCCTGCAACCAGTCCCCCCGCCTCTCCTCACCAGAAGTCTCCCAGCAAGCCATGACTTCTGCATCGGATGATGCCATGGTGTGGCTGAATTCCCAGTACCGCACCAACGGGACCTCCAGCTGTGTGGACAGCTACCAGGATGACAAAGACATCGCCTACACTTACGACATGGCGCTTGCCGTGCATGCCTACCTGCTCAAAAATGATCAGGGGAAAGCCAAAAACATTCTGGATTCCTTCAAAGCCAGACAGCTCTCGGATTTCAGCGACACCAGCCAGTGGGATGGAGGTTCGTGGTACGCGGCCTACCACTGCAACACTGGGAGCACAAGCTGGACTCCTTTTCATGAAGAGAAATTCACGGACGTGGGACCCACAGCCTGGGTGGCCCTGGCAGCCATTGCCTACCGCAAGAAATACAATGATGCCGCCTACGACGACATGATCATTCGGGCTGCAGAATACATGAGCCGCAATCAATGGAAAACCCAGTGGGGCGGAGATGGCGGTGTGAATTTTGCCTCCAACCGCCTGCAGACCGTCTCTTCCACCGAACACAATCTGGACGCCTTTGCAATCTTCAAGAACATCCAGCTGATTCCTGCCCTGAACACCCTGGCAAACCAGCGGCTGACCGGAGACTTCTCGGTGGGCACCAGCCTGGGCAATGCAGATCACTTTTTGCGCAACCAGGTGTGGAACAGTGCCGAGCTGCGCCTGAATGGCGGACGGGGCGACACCAAATTCCCCACAGACATGCTTTCCTGGGGTGCACCTGCATTCGGGCCTTACAACGACAACCTGTATTACTCCGTGGTCAGGCACATTGTGGAGAACACCAACCCCAGCCACCAGAACGCATTTAACGTCAACGGATATGGCACACAATACGCTGTGGACTTCATCGCCAGAACCTCGGACAAGGACAGCTGGTTTGAAGGCACCGGACAGATGATCGTGGCGCTGAAAATGGCTTCGAAGTTCTACCGCAGCAAGGGATGGAGCAGCGCAGCCATCGACAGCAAGATGAACACCTACCTGAATGCCATGAAAAACGTTCAGGCTTATACCAAGGCCAACGGGTACAACGGCATGGGCAGTTACAATGGCGGTCTTCCCTATTCCTGGAACGGAACCAACAACACCTATTTCACCATGTTGAAAAACCCCAGTGTTGCTGCCACCACCTGGCTGATCTTTGCCGAAGCAGGGTACAATTCCTTCTACCCAGACTTTGTGAATTTCTACTGAGCTCTTCCAGAAAAGAGGCTTCCAGCTGGAAGCCTCTTTTCTGGTTTCAGAGTTGCTGACACCTTGGACAGAAGTGGGTGCCCCGCTGGGCCAGCCAGTACTTTTCCAGTGGCGTGTCGCACCTCTGGCAGGCCTTTCCCTCTCTGGCATAGGCCACATGGTCAAACTGGAAATAGCCAGGGTTGCCATCAAGTTGCCCATAGGTTCCATCCGACAACGTGCTCCCTCCAGCCTGCACAGCCCTGCCAATCACGTCCCGAATGGCATGGTACAGACGGGTGGATTGCTCCTGCGTCAGGTTCACTGCTTCAGGGTGGATCTGGGCATGCCACAGGGCCTCATCCACATAGATGTTCCCGAGGCCTGCCACAGGTTTCTGGGAGAGCAGATACGGCTTCACCTTTCCACAGGCAGCCATGTCCTGAACAAAATCCTCAAGCCTGAAATCATCACTGAGGGGCTCCGGTCCCATGTCTTGCAGGGTCGGCATGGTGGCATATTCCCCTTTTGGGATCACTTGCCATTTGCCAAACTTGCGGGAATCCTGAAAGTACACGGTGCCCTTTGCGGTTTTTACAGTGACACGGGTGTGCTTGCCCTCATCCAGTCGAAACCCTCCGGTCATCCCGAGGTGAACGATCAATTCCAGGGGTTCCTCGAAACGGGCAATGATGTATTTCCCTCTGCGGGACAGTTCGGTGATGCGTTTCCCAACCACATTGCTGAGGTCAGTGTAACGGTGGTTGTTCTCATGGTCGATGGACTCGATCACCTGTCCAAGCAGGAAAGGCTCAATCAGGCGACGGGTGGTTTCCACTTCTGGCAACTCTGGCATAACATGAATATATTACGCTAAAAACATATTCAGAATTGCAATCTGGTTTTCAGGGACGCCAGAACCCCAGAAATACAATTCGCTTCCTGGCTCTGCTACGCGCCTGGAGGACGGCCTCCTTCTTGACGCAAAGAGGTGCTTGCGGGGCGGAAAGCCAAGCACAGCGTCGCTTCGCGCTGAGCCGCTTTGCTCAAGCAGACCTGGCTTCAACCCAGGTCTGCTGAAAGCAGTAATCACTGAACTTGCAGATTTGAAGCCAGCTTCTGGCCGTTATACTCGTTCAATGAAAGAGATTTTTGATGCCATCACCCCTGAGACTTGCAGACGGTATCCCGGATCGAAGTGGCAGACCCATCCTGAAAGTGTTCTGCCGCTGTGGGTGGCAGACATGGATTTTCCCATTGCATCAGAAATTCAACAGGCCATCATCGAACGTGTCAACACGGGATTTGTGGGGTATCCCATGCATGGAGGGGGTCCCGAACTTCATCTGGCCCTTCAGAAAAGACTGCAGGAGCGTTTTCAGTGGCACATCGAACCTGCAGATGTGCTCATTGTGCCCAGTCTGGGCCGTGCCCTCCACACCTGCATTGCTGCAGCCAGTCGGCCTGGAGAGGGGGTCATCACCCAGACACCCGTATACCACCGCTTCTTGATTGGGATTCGGGAAACAGGGCGCACCACGCTTGAAAATCCCATGGTTTTTTCCGAACAGGGCTGGGAACTGGACTTTGATCACCTTGAAACCCTGGTCACTCCAGACACCCGGGTCCTGATGCTGTGCAACCCCCAGAACCCCACCGGGCGGGTCTGGGCCAGGCCCGAACTCGACCGTCTTGCCGCATTTGTTCTGAAACACAACCTTTTTGTGGTTTCTGATGAACTGCATGCAGATGTGAATTACGGCTCACACCACACCGTTTTTGCCAGCCTGAGCCCTGAACTTGAGCAGCGAACCTTCACCCTTTATGGCCCCGGAAAAACGTTCAATCTGGCCGGTTTGGGACTGGGATTCGTGATTTCCCGCAATCCTGCACTGCTGCAGAAATACAGAGAGGTGCTCCTGGGCACGCTTCCCGAACCCAATGTGCTCTCTTCTGCTGCTGTCCTTGCTGCATACACCCAGGCTGAGCACTGGGAAAGTGAAGTTCTGGCTTACCTGCAGGCGAACCGGGACCACCTGATGGCAAGGCTTTCCGCAGAACTCCCTGATGTGCGCTGGGCTCCGCTGGAAGCGACCTACACGCTGCTGCTGAACCTCAGGGCCTATCCTTTTGCCCGTGAAGCCCAGAAGGTGTTGCTCGGAGAAGGACTGGCGTTCAATGATGGGGCCAGCTTCGGAAAAGACTTCTGGGGATACGTGCGCATCAACTTTGCCACCAGCAGACAGATCCTCGATCAGGCAGTGAACCGACTGGTGCACATTCTGCAGAAACATCAGGCCACTGCCGCAATTCAGTGACCCAGCAGCGGCCTTTCAGCAGCACTCAATCTGTTTCATGATTCCTGCGAGGCCATCTCATTTCCAGAGCGCAAAAAGAAAGTATGGAATACCTCGTGCTGCTTTTTCTGCTGTTGCCTCTGGCCAACCTGCTGGTGGAGCATTTTGAGAAACCAGCACCCCAGGCCGATCCACAAAGCCCCAGACGTTTCGGTTCACCTCAGGCCGTGGAATCCGATTGAGGGAGGATGTTCAGGCCACAAAACCCAGACTGCAAGAAAGGAGGCCGAATCTTCCGGCCTCATCTGTTATCACTGTTGCTATGTCAGACCCGACCCGAAACAAGAGCATGGTGCCTGCGGTGCTTGGGATGGGAGGGGTGGTGGTGCTCAGCGCCCTGGCCATCGTCTACATGGGCAAACCCTCAGCAAAAACAGCCCAGACCCGTGACTGGACCCCGGAAAAAGTCTTGCAGACCTTGCAGGTGAAACCCGTCAAAACGGCAGGGGATGCGCCCCGTTGCAGCCTCATTCCGGATGATCCCGGAGTGGAGGTTCTGAAAAACCTGAACACCAATGGACATTCCAGCACCCAGCTCAGTGTCCTGATGGATGCTGCCCTGCCCCTGCAGCAGCTTTCAGGCCGCCTGATCAAAAGTGGGCAGTTTGAAACCCTCTCCAGCCATGCCAATGCAGAAACCCGTGGAGGGCCACGCAGCCGGTATCTGGTTTCTACGGACAAAAGCCGCAGGGTCATCATGCTCCAGCAACAGGCCCGCTGTCTGACGGTGGTTGCCCTGGCCGCAGGAACGGCGCTTGAAGATGTTGCTGCCGCACAGGTGAAGTTCTCCCCTGAGGAGGTGCCACCACTGGTGACTTCAGAACCCACCGATCCGTCCACTCCGGCCTTGCCTGCAGAGGTTCAAGATCCACAGGGAACACCCACAGACCTTCAGGGACCTGGTGTGGCTGGACCTGAACCCACAGGCCAGACTGCAGAAATGGGCACAGATGCCCAACCTGAGGGAACAGACAGCCCTGCCCCTGAGGTTTCTGGCAGTGATGCTGGAGAATGAAAACCAGAAGGCCATGCCGTGGAAGTGCATGGCCTCTGGTTGGCTCTGGGGTCAGGAAACAATTGCACCGTAAGTCTTCTGGACGTAGGCTTCGAGCAGGGCCTGGAATTCTTCCACGATGCGAGGACCTTTCAGGGTGGTCAGGAGTTTGCCGTCCTGATAAACAGGAGCTCTGGGGTCCTCTCCGGTTCCCGGAAGGGATATCCCGATGTTGGCGTGTTTGGATTCGCCAGGGCCATTCACTATGCAGCCCATCACAGCAACCTGCATGGTTTCCACACCCGGGAGGGTCTTCTTCCATTCGGGCATGCGCTCTTTGATGTAACCCTGGATGTCCCGGGCCATCTCCTGAAAGAGGGTGCTGGTGGTGCGTCCACATCCTGGGCAGGCGGTCACCTGAGGCAAGAACTGGCGAAGCCCGAGGCTCTGCAGGATCTGCTGGGCCACTTCCACTTCCTTCTTGCGGGGTGCACCGGGCTCTGGAGTGATGGACACACGGATGGTGTCCCCAATGCCCTCTGCCAGCAGCACAGAAAGTCCTGCAGTGGAAGCCACCACACCCTTGTCTCCCATTCCTGCTTCGGTGAGACCGAGGTGGAGGGGATAATCGCATTTTGCAGCCAGCAGTCGGTACACCTGCCAGAGTTCCGGGGCACTGGACACCTTGGCCGAGATGATGATTCTGTCGTGCTTCAGACCCAGGCTTTCAGCATAGTGGGCACTTTCCAGAGCAGAGACAATCATGGCGTCGATCATCACGTCTGTGCCACTGCGGGGCTCGGGCAGTTTGACGTTCTCGTCCATCATGCGAGCGAGCACCGACTGGTCCAGGCTGCCCCAGTTCACCCCGATGCGCACGGGTTTGTCGAAGTCTTTTGCGACCTCAATCATGGTGGCGAAGTTCTCGTCGTGCCTGTCCCCCACTCCGACGTTGCCAGGGTTGATGCGGTACTTGGCCAGCAGTTCTGCGGTTTTCGGGAATTCCCTCAGGAGGATGTGCCCGTTGTAATGGAAATCTCCCACCAGAGGCACCCTGATGCCAATGTCCTCCAGACGCTGGACGATTTCTGGAACGGCAGCAGCACTCTGCTTGTTGTTGACGGTGATGCGGACCACTTCACTGCCCGCGTTGTAAAGCTGGGCCACCTGAATGGCGGTGGCCTCGGCATCTGCAGTGTCGGTGTTGGTCATGCTCTGGACCACAATCGGATGGTCTGAACCCACCCACACCCCACCCACATTCACATTGACGGTCTTGCGACGCTTGATCATACAGGCACATTGTACTCTCGGCGGGTGAGGGGATTGGGGTGGTGGAGCACGGAACCCATTCCAGCAGAGGCCACACATCCGCAGGGGGCAAATCCGCTACACTCACCTTCAAGATGCACTGGAGTTGCCCATGAACAGACCTGCAAACCGACGTTCCCGACGCCCTATCCTGGTTCTGGCTGTCCTGGCCGTCATCGCAGGCATCCTGTACCTGATCTTCCGAAACCTTCTCACTGTTCCACCTGAAGAGGCCGTGTCCAGGGGAAAAGAACTGCTGCAGAAGAAAACTGTTCTGGCTGTGGTGGCCCACCCCGATGATCTGGAGTGGTACATCGGCGGGACCTTGCACAGGCTTGCCCAGGCAGGTGCCAATGTGCAGGTGGTGGTGGCATCTTCTGGCGAGAAAGGCCCCAACCGATTCGATGCACCCAACCTGCCCGGGGTCCGGGAGCAGGAGCAATCCGCAGCAGGAAAAATCAATGGTTACACCCGAATCCATTTCTTGCGTCTGCCGGACCGTGGTGTGGCAAAAGATCCCCGTTTTGTCCCTGAAGTCACCCGCATCTTCAATGAGGTGCGTCCTGATGCTGTTTTTGTCTTTGATCCAGATTACCCTTCCCTGCCTTATCTGCATGCAGACCATCAGGGTTCAGCACGGCTGTTTCTGGGTTTCTGGAACACGCTGGGGGCGGATCGGCCTCCGGTTTACCTGTTCCAGACCCGCAGGCCAGATGTGGCTGTAGACATCAGTGATGCCATTGAAACCAAAGCTCTGGCTCTTTCACAGCACCGCAGCCAGTACGGAAACCGCGACCCCAATGGTGGGCGCATGCTGGAGGTTTTCCGTTCCGAAGGTTCACGGGTGGGTGTGGAATTTGCAGAGCTTTTCAGGCTGCTTCGCTGAGGGTACGCCGTTTCACCGATCCACAGGGGTGCAAATGCAGGTTAAATTGTGCCCATGCAAATCCGACCATTCCAGCCAGAAGACACCCAGGGCATTGTTCAACTGATCCTTCCGATCCAGACCGAAGAATTTGGCATTCCCATCACGCTGGAGGACCAGCCTGACCTGCTGGACATCCAGAATTTCTACCAGCAAGGGCAAGGGAACTTCTGGGTGGCAGTGCAGGATGGCCAGGTGGTGGGCACCATCTCATTGCTCGACATCGGCAACAATCAGGGGGCATTGAGAAAGATGTTCGTGCATCCCGACTTCCGGGGAAAGCCTTTTGGTACCGCCCAGAAGTTGCTTGAGGTCCTGCTGTCCTGGGCCAGAGAAAAAGGCATGAAAGAGGTGCTTCTGGGAACCACCGCAAAGTATCTGGCTGCCCACAGGTTCTACGAGAAAAATGGTTTTGTGCAGATGGAAGCTGAGGATCTTCCTGCAAACTTTCCCAGAATGCAGGTGGACACCCGTTTCTACCGGATCAGCCCTGATCAGTACATTTTATAAGGCAGGAATTTGCCATTCAGTACGATTTTGACCCGGTCTCCTCTGGGGTCCTCTTCTCTGGAGATGTCCATTGAGAAGTCAATGGCGCTCATGATGCCATCTCCAAATTCCTCATGAATCAGGGCCTTGATGGTGGTGCCATACACCTGAATCAGCTCATAAAACCGGTAGATCAGGGGATCTGTGGGAACAGCCGTGGGAAGTGATCCTTTGTATGGAACGGTCTGCAGGGTCTGGATGGCTTCTGCAGGAAGGTTCAGTCGTGCCCCCACTTGCTCTGCCTGCTCTTTTGAAAGGGTCATCTGACCGAGCAGGGCAGCTGTGCTCCACTCTTTGCTCTGTCCCAGGGTTTCTGCCAGGGCACTCCAGCTGAGGTTTTCACGGGCTTTGGCATTCAGGATCATCTGGGTGACTTCTTCACGAATCATGTTCCCTCCCTTATGGTTGGGAATTCTAGCAGGTTTCTGCATTTTTATACATAGCAAAATGCAGCGTCGGATCTTGCCATGGTAAAAAAAGCTGGATGGACCCGAAAAGAGGGTCCATCCAGCCAGATTCCTGATGCATTTTTGTTCATCGGCCCAGTGGCTTACCTTTCCAGAAGCTCAAACCCCTGGTGTTGCAAACTCAGGGTGTGGGTGGCAACAGTCTCCACCATTCGCTGGTCATGGCTGGCAAACAGCATCCCTCCGCCAAATGCAAGCAGAAAGTCCTCCAGGGCTTCGATGCTCTGGATGTCCAGGTGGTTGGTGGGCTCATCAAGCAACAACAGATGGGCATCGGTGACGCTCAGGCAGGCCAGGGACAGCCGGGTTCTCTCCCCTCCCGAGAGGGCCTGAACCTCCATCTGGGGATCTCTTGGCAAGTCCAGGTGGCCCAGGATGGCGTACACTTCTGCAAGTTTCAGTTTCGGGTTGCTGAACAGCAGGGCGTCCAGCAGGGTTCGGTGGGGCAGCAGTTCTTCGTGGTGCTGACCGCAGGCATAGACTTTCACAGGCCCGCCAATTTGCACTGCAGGGTCCCCTGACCTGAGGGCCGCAATCAGGGTGCTCTTGCCACTGCCGTTCTCACCAAGCAGGGCCACACGCATGCCTTTTTTCAGCACCAGATGAATGTCACGGGTGCAGAAGGTGTCGAGTCCTTCCAGGCGCAGCAGGTCGTTCGGGTACTGGGTGGGCAGGGACTCCGGGATGATCAGCTGCTGGCGGTCCTGATAGGGTTTATCAGGCATCTGATCCCGCATGCGCTCCACCCTTCTTTCCAGGGCTTTTGCCTGCTTGTCGGCCTGGTTTCCGGCATGCTCGGCCTTGTTTTTTGCCAGGATCAGGGCCTGGTTGCCGGCCCGCTTGTGGTTGAAGGTGTTGCTGGACCGGGCAGAGCTTTTCAGGGAATGCACCTCCTGGGTGAGGGCTTCGAGTTTGCGGCTCTGGGACTGGTAATCCCGCATCTGAGCGGCTTCCAGTTCTTTTTTATGCTGCAAGGCCCGGCTGTACCCTCCCGTAAATCCTTCAATGGAACCCCGTTCCAGAAAGAGGGTCCGGGTGGCCACCTCATCCATGAAAGCCCGGTCGTGGGAAGCAAAGAGCATGGTTGCAGGGCTCTGGCGCACCCACTCGACCAGTGCAGCTTTGCCCTGAACGTCCAGGTGGTTGGTGGGTTCGTCCAGCAGGTAGAGGTCGGCAGGTTCCAGCATCACCCGTGCCATCATCACCCGGCGGATCTGGCCTCCAGAAAGCTGGCTGAGGAGTTGGCGCTCTGGAAGACCAAGTTCGGAGAGCAACTGCTCCATGCGCTGGTTGAAATCCCAGCCGCCCAGTTCCCTGAAAACCTCCTCTGCCCTGGCGTACCGGGCCAGGTGGTCTTCGGTGGGATCAGACAGCAACTGCTCTGCAACTTCCAGGTTTTCTCTGGCTTGCTGCAGGGTTGGAGGGGTCAGGTAATCGCTGAGGGTGATGTGCAGGTCGGGAGGCAATTGCTGCACAACAGCCACCCGCCCGGTGGTCTGCACTTTTCCAGCATCTGGCGTGAGTTCACCAGAAATGAGTTTCAGCAAAGTGCTCTTTCCAGAGCCATTTTTTCCGACCAGAGCGACTTTCTGGTGCGGTTCGATTTCGAGGTCGACCTGGTCAAACAGTTTTTTGAGTCCCAGAAAATGGGACATGGCCGTGATGAGAATAGACACAGCAACTCCTTTCAAAAGTTGAAATTTGAAGGGGTCACTCGTCTCTCATGTCACGTCCTGTTCTGAATGAAGGGAAAACGACCTCAGGAAGCCTGATCGGGTCAGTACTCAAGGTAGCAGAGGTCGGCTTGAATTGCACTAGTGGGAAAGGCGTAGGGAGCGGTCAGCGGTCAGCCATCAGCAAAAGATGATCCCGTGCTTTCCTGAAAGCCAGAAGTCTGGGAATGCTTGCAAGTCCCACACACTGGTTCCACTCTGGTTAAACTTCGATCCAACGGCAGGGGTTTTGCTGACCGCTGACCGCTGAAACCTGACGGCTGTGGGCTACTCCAGAATGGGATTCACCTTCAGAAAATCCAGCAGTTGCGCCTCCTGCAAGGGCCGGGCCAGCAGGAAGCCCTGAACACCGTCGCAATTGAGCTTGCGGAGCCAGTCGTGCTGGGTTTTCTCCTCCACACCTTCGGCAACCACCATCAGACCCAGGCTGTGCCCGAGGGCAATGACGGCACGGGTGACGGCCTGCCCCCTCTGGTCCACCACCAGGTTCTGCATGAAGGAGCGGTCCACTTTCAGGCGGTCCAGGGGAAGCCGCTGCAGGTAGGTGAGACTGGAGTATCCGGTGCCGAAGTCATCCAGGGACACCGTGACCCCCAGGGCACTGAGTTCACCAAGCAGGTCAATGGCAGTGTCCAGGTTGCTCATCAGGAGGCTTTCGGTGACCTCCAGATCCAGGTATCGGGGCTCCATTCCGGTTTCTTTGAGGGTCTGGGCCACTGCATCCACCAGCGCACGGCTGCGGAAGTGGATGTCGCTGAGGTTCACCGACACCGGAAGTTTGCCGATGCCCAGGCTTTCCATGCGCTGGTTCATCGAGCAGGCTTCTTTCAACACCCAGCGGGTGATGTCCTCAATGATGCCCATTTCTTCAGCGATGGGAATGAAACGTGATGGGGGCACCTCTCCAAGCTCCGGGGATGACCACCTGAGGAGTGCTTCCACCCCCATCACCCGGCCTGTCTGCAGGTCCATGATGGGCTGGTAGTGCAGGCGCAACTCTTTGCGCACCAGCACGGACCTGAGGGCGGTTTCAATGCGCAGGCGGTCCATGGCCCTCAGGCGCATGTCTTCGGTGAAAAAGGAGAATTGATTGCGGCCTGAACGCTTGGCATGATAGAGCGCAGTGTCGGCATGCTTGCGCAGCAGGTCAAAACTTGAGGCGTCTTCGGGGTACAGGCTGATGCCAATGGAGTGGGCCGCAATCAGTTCATGGCCATCGATCTGAAAGGGGGCAATGGAGTCCTCAAGCAACCTCTGGGCCACTTCGGAAGCTTCCTGCACAGAGGTGTCCGGAACCACCACAATGAATTCATCTCCGCTCTGGCGGGCCACCAGACCTTTGGCGGGAAGGCTCTGGCGGATGCGCCTTGCCACCTGAATCAGCAGTTTGTCTCCAGCAGCATGGCCCAGCGAGTCGTTGACGTTCTTGAAGTTGTCCATGTCCATGTACAGGAAAGCCAGTTGCGTGCCTTCCTGATCGGCCTGCTTCAACAGCTGGATCACGGTGTTCTCGATGGAGATGCGGTTGGGCAGTCCGGTCAGGGCATCAAAATAGGCCAGATTGCGAATCTTGGCCTCAGAGGCTTCCCTTTCCAGCACGATGCGCACCAGATCCACGCAGGTGTCGATCATGCGGCGCTGGAAGGCACTCGGAGCCTTCGGCTGCCTGTAATAGATGGCAAAAGTTGCAAGCACCGTCCCATTCCGGTCCAGTACGGGATTGGACCAGCAGGCCCTCAGGTGGTGCTCGCGGGCCAGCTCACGGTAATGCTCCCACAGCAGGTCCGTTTCGATGTCGGCAACAATCACCGTTCTCCCCAGGTGGGCCGAAGTTCCACAAGAACCCGCCTGAGGACCCGAGTGAAGTCCATTGACTTTCGACACAAAGGACTCCGGGAGGCTTGGGGCAGCCAGATGCCAGAGGGTGTGGTCTGCTACGTTGTACCTCAGAACCGAGCAGAGGGCTCCGGGGTTGATGTCCTCAATCATGGAACACAGGCCATTCAGGATTTCACGGGTGTTCTCAGAGCGGGCAGTCAGGTACAGGATGTGTTGCTGCACGGCATTCAGCTGCTCGATCTGCTTGCGCTCCGAGGTGTCCCGGACAATTGCAAGGACCTTTTCACCTGTGTACGGCACAAAACGGGCCTCAAAATACCGGCGCTCTGAATACTGGTCCAGTGCATATTCGAGAATCTCAGGCTCTCCGTAAAGCTGAACGGCCTGGATGGCCTCCATGAAAAGCTGTGCCAGATGGAAAGGAAACACTTCCGTTGGGGTGAGGCCCAGAAAATGCGCAGGAAAGCCGTGCAGGTCCCGCTCGTCCTGCAGGCTGTAATCCACAAAACGGCCTTCCCGGTCAATCACCAGCATCAGGTCAGGCAGGGCCCTGAGCACCGCACGGGTGCGCAGTTCGGTGTCCTTGATGCGCTGGGCAGCCTGGGCATTCCAGGCCTCCTCCTGTTCCAGACGGTTCTGCTGCTCTGCAACCTTCAATTCAAGTCTGGCATTGAGGTCCCGGAATCTGCGTTCATCGTCTTTCCGTCCGGTGATGTCCTGTGCGGTCAAAAGCACCCGAGCAAGCCCTGAGCTCTCCTCTCGAATCGGGAGGAAGGTGAATTCAAACCAGCGCGGGTGAGGACCTTCAATCTTGGATTCTGTGACGCTGGTTTCACCATCCAGCGCTTTCTGAAAATGTTTGAGGAAAGCCCCATTGATGTGATCGGGAACGTAATAAAACAGATCGGTGCCCAGTTCCAGGGGTTTGCTGGAGAGCAAGGCCAGGGCCTGCTGGGCATAGGTGTTGAACACCAGGAGCCTGCGGTACTGGTCGAGCAGCACGAAAGCCTGCTTGGTGTTGTCCACCACCGCTTTGAGGTTGGCTTCAGAATGGATCAGGGCCATCTGGGCATCTTTGATGGGCTGGATGTCCTGCACCACAGCAATCATGGTGCCCTGGTCTCCGAGGGTCATTTTGAGGTTGTACACCGAAAGCACACCCCAGACCACCCGGCCATCTTTGCGCACATAGCGTTTCTCGATGGTGAAGTGGTCTCGCTGTCCAGAAACGAGCGCCTCATACAGATCGGCATTTTCGGGAATGCTGGAAGGGTGGGACACGTCTTCCCACCTTTTGCCTTTCAGTTCATCTTCGGGGTAGCCCAGAAAATCACAGAAACGCTGGTTGGCGCGCACCAGGCGCTGGTCATGGTCCAGCACCACGATGCCCAGGGCGGATTGTGCAAAGTTGAGCTCCAGAAAGCGAGCGGCACTTTCAAGTTCTCCCACGCGGTTTCTCAGCAGGTTGATTTCCTGGTGGGAATCCGTAAATTGCTCTGCCATACAGTGACCTCAACTCACATGTCAAACAAGGGGAACGCCGGGTGGCGGTGGAACAGCAAGGGTTGACCACTTTCAGTGTATGCCATAAATCTAACGGAATTCTCACTGTTATTTGACCAGGTTCAAAGAAAAGCCCCAGCCATACAGACTGGAGCACCGTCACCCGTCCGCAGTTCATCCAAAATAGGTGAGAACATCCATGAGAACCCGGGGGTAGTCGTCTGGTTTGAGGCCCTTCTTCTCGATTTTCACACTGGGTGGAAACTGGGCCACCTCGGTCCTGTGGGGAAACCGCTTCAGGGAGGCTGCATCAAAGTCCAGTCCCTTGTAACTGAAACTGACCACCAGATGGGTGATGTTCTCGGAGATGCTCAGGACCCGCTTGTTCAGGGCAATGATGCGCAGTTTTGCCAGATCCAGGAAGTGCTGCACTTCGGTGGGCGGCACGCCAAAGCGTTTGCGGAAGTCTTTCTCGACCCTCGAAATGGCAGGAAGGGTGGTGGCCTCGGAGAGCATCCCGTAAGCCTGAATGCGGGCAGATTCATCTCCGAAGTACTCTGCAGTCAGGCGGGCATCCACAGGCAGGTCAATGCTGATCTGGGTGGGTTCAGGCAGCACATCCCCCTTGAGTCTGGCCACAGCTTCCGCAAGCAGTTCAGTGTACACCTCAATGCTGACCGCCTGGATCTGCCCGTGCTGCTCACTGCCCAGAATGTTTCCGACCCCACGGATCTCCATGTCCTTCTCGGCAAGCCTGTGGCCTGAACCCAGGTCCTGCAGGTCTGCAATGGCCCAGAGCCTTCGGCTGGCATTTCCGGTCAGTCTTGGGGGGTAGAACATGTAAGCGTAGGCTTCACGGCTTCTGCGTCCCACACGACCCCGAAGCTGATAAAGCTGGGCCAGGCCCAGGCGGTCTGCACGCTCAATCAGGATGGTGTTGGCTTCAGGGATGTCCAGCCCTGTCTCCACGATGGTGGTGGAGAGCAGGACATCAAAAGCCCCCTCTTCAAAACCCAGCATGATCTCTTCAAGCTGCTCTTCGTCCATGCGTCCGTGCGCCACCGCGACCCGCGCTTCTGGCACGATGTTTTTCAGGTAAAGCGCCCTGGCTCCAATGGAAGCGATGCGGTCATGGATGTAAAAGACCTTGCCTCCCCGTTCCAGCTCACTGATGATCGCATGGCGAACCACCGTCGGATCATAGGGGCTCAGGATGGTCTGGATGGGTTTGCGCCCCTTGGGTGGGGTCTGAATGCTGGACATGTCCCTCAGGCCCACCATGCTCATGTAGAGCGTTCTGGGAATCGGGGTGGCCGACATTGAGAGCACATCAATGGACACCTGATTTTTCAGTTCTGCCATCGCATCTTTCACTGCGGTGTTGGTGGAAGGCTGGTCCTGCTTTCTGGGACGCCCCCTGCGGCGTGGAGTGGTGTCTGCAGGTGCAGCCGTTTCAGGCTCGGGAATCCCCTCGAGCTTGCCGAATGCTTTCAGGGCCTTGAGTTTTTCTTTCTGCAGAACCCCAAAGCGGTGCTCCTCGTCGATGATGATCAAACCCAGATTTTTGAATTCGATGTCTTCGGAAAGCAGCCGATGCGTCCCGATGATGATGTCCACCGAGCCTGCTTTGAGGCCTTCCATGATGCTTCTGGACTGTGCAGGTGTGGTGAAACGGCTGAGGCCTTCAATGCGCACAGGCAGATCCCTGAATCTGCCGTTGAATGTGCTTGCGTGCTGCTCGGCAAGCAGGGTGGTCGGAACCAGCACCGCCACCTGTTTGCCGTGACCGACCACCCGGTGGGCAGCCCGGATGGCCACTTCCGTCTTCCCGAAGCCCACATCCCCCGAGATCAGGCGGTCCATCGGGTAGGTCTTCTCCAGGTCGTTCAGGGTCTCCCTGAGGGCCCGTTTCTGGTCGAAGGTCAGTTCATACTCGAAGTTCTTCTCAATCAGGGGGTCCCAGTCTTCCAGCGGTGTGAAAGCGTAACCCGGGGTCACCTGCCTCGCTGCGTATTGCACCAGCAGCTTTGCAGCAAGGGCTTCTGCACTCTGGCGGGCCTTCTCCTTGGCTTTCTGCCATTCCTGTTTTTCCAGCCTGCTGAGGCTCGGGGGATCATCGGTGGTGCCGGGATGGCGTCGCATGATCGGCAGAAGCTCAATGGGCAGGTAGATTTTCGCTCCTGCCCCATATTGCAGGTGCAGGTAATCCCGCTTGACCCCCAGAACCTCCCGCGTCTCAATTCCCAGAAACTGTCCGATGCCGTGCTCAGGATGGATCAGGTAGTCCCCGACCTGCAGTCCCAGTGCATCTGTAACAGGCTTTCCTGAAAGGCGCTTGGAGCGAAGGGCAGATCCACCCTGAAAACCATAGAGCAGGTCCTCCGTCACCACCACGGTGTTCTGGTCTGGAATCTCGAATCCACCCTCACCAATGCCCACCAGGAAACTGGCCTGACCGGGCACCATCACCGGGTTTTTCACCCACTTGATGTTGAGGCCCGAAAGCAGTTTGTCCTGCAGGTATTTTCCGGTCCGCTCGTGCCGCAGGAGCACCAGAACCTGCTGTTCCTGTTCCAGCCACCGTTCCAGATCCCGGGCAAATTTGGTGAGCTGCGCCCGGTAGAAAGGCAGGGTTTTCACAGGGGAAACAATGTCCGGGAGTTCTATGGGCGTGCGGCCAAAAGACACCACATCTCTGGGCATGAGGAGTTGCCAGAGCTGCGGGGTGTTGGGTTCCAGCACACTGCTGTAGAGCTCCGGTGCATCCAGAAAGACCCGGTACTCCGAAAGCAGTTCCAGACGGGTGGCATCCCATTTGCTCGGGGGCAGAAAGCCTTCCGCAGGAGGCACAATAAAAGAACGCAGTTTCTGACCTTCACCGTCTCTGAGGGTGTCCAGTTCGTCTCCGAAGAACTCTGCCCGGATGACCCTCTCCCCACCCAGATGAATGGTGAGGGTGTCCCCTTTCACGGTGTAGCCAGGTTCCTCCTCACGCTGGTAACCCAGCGAAATCAGACGGTCAAAGAGCGCATCTCTGGGGTAGTCCTTCCCGATCTGCAGGGCAATGGTCAGGCTTTCCGGGTCCCTCGGAAACAGGTCCAGCGCCGTCGAGACATCCAGAACCACCCTGTCGCCCTTGATGGCCCACTCCGGAATCCCCGGATTGAACGAAACCTCCGCCCCCCACAGGTCCAGTGTCTGGTAAACCGCGAGCCTCTCTGGCGTGGTCAGCAGGACCGCTTTCCCTTCATGGGCTGAAAACAG
Organism: Deinococcus cellulosilyticus NBRC 106333 = KACC 11606; assembly: GCF_007990775.1. Lineage (NCBI taxonomy): Bacteria > Thermotogati > Deinococcota > Deinococci > Deinococcales > Deinococcaceae > Deinococcus > Deinococcus cellulosilyticus. Next base: position 79,388 of record NZ_BJXB01000016.1, read on the forward strand.
AAGCTGTCGGGCCACCTGCGGCACACCCTGCACGGTACCCGGTTGAGAGGGGGGAATCAGTTCTCGTAGACGCGTCACGGGGGTTATTGTACCCCTGCGGTGGGTCTTTACGCCAAAGCACTTAATACAAAGCGGTCAGCTTTCAGCAGTCAGCCCTCAGCCCAAAGAAGCAAAAGCTTGTGGCTGCCCATTGGCATTTGCAGTGGCCTCTGCACAACAACCTGCTGACCGCTGAAAGCTGATGGCTGATCGCTCTAAATGCACACCCCTCCATCCACCAGTATGCTCTGTCCTGTCACATAAGCCGCCCCTGGTGAAGCGAGATAGGCAACGGCAGAGGCCACTTCTTCAGGAAGGCCCACCCTCCTTGCAGGAATGCGGGCAGCAATGCGTTCCAGATCTTCAGGGGTGGGGTGAAGCTGCTCCAGACGCTCTGTCAGGGTGTAACCGGGAGCCACTGCATTGGCAGTGATGCCATAAGGGGCCACTTCCAGAGCCAGGGTCTTCAGGTAATTCTCAACCCCTGCCCTGAGTGTGTTGCTGACCGTGATGTTGGGAACAGGCCGGGTCACACTCAGGCTGGTGATGGCGATGATGCGGCCCCACTTCTCCCCCATCATGTGGGGCAGTACCCCCTGCGCCAGACGGATGGTGCTCATCAGGGTCAGCTCGAATCCAGCAAGCCAGCCTTCCTCGGTGACCTGACTGGGCATTCCGGGTTTCGGTCCTCCAGCATTGCTGACCAGAACATCCACTGCACCTGCCTGGGAAAGCACCTGATCCACACCTTCCTGAGAACCAATGTCTGCCACAATGAACTGGCTTCCAGGAATGCTCTCCTGGGCCTTCCTGAGGCTGTCTTCACTGCGGGACACCAGCGTCACCCGGGCTCCAAGTTCGGAAAGCAGTTTTGCAGATGCGAATCCAATGCCCTTGCTGGCTCCAGTCACCAGGGCGTGTTTTCCTGAAAGATCAAAAAGTTGATGCATGACCCCACTTTAACAGCCGACAGAGGGCGAGCCAGCGTCCAGCGCGAAACTGCGACTCAGCGCGAAGCGGGCCGCCCCGCAAGCGCGTAGTGGAGTCAAGAAGGCCGTCCAGTGAGCGCGTGGTCAAGACAAGACAGCGGCCCGCCCCTACATCTGCCATCTATTGCAACGTGTCCTTCACTGCATCAAACATCACAGAAGCAGGGACCGCCTGACCTGTCCAGCGTTCAAAAGCCAGTCTGGCCTGATGCACCAGCATGCCAATGCCTGTGACGGTGTTGTACCCATGTTCCTGGGCTTCGAGCAACAGTCGGGTGTAGAGCGGCTTGTACACCATGTCATAGACCGTTGCACCTGCCTGAAGCTCTGGAAAGGGCACCGTGAGGGGGGATTCCTGGGGGTTGCTGAGCCCTGCAGAGGAGGAATTCACCAGCAATCCCACCTCTTTGAAGGGAATCTCTTCCTGGGTGGCAAACACCCGGCCTTCCACCTGCATGCTCTCCAGCAGGTGTTCTGCCCGTGAGGGGGTGCGGTTCTGAATCCAGATGGTGAGTCCGGCCTGACTGAGGGCATGCACTGCAGCTCTGGCCGCTCCCCCTGCACCCAGAATCAGGGCGACCCCCTGGGGCTGATATCCCCCTTCCAGCAGGCTCTGGTAAAAACCGTCTGCATCGGTGTTGGTGCCCATCAGTTTTCCGTCTCTGCGCATCAGTGTGTTGACTGCACCAATGCGCTTTGCCACAGGCTCAATCTCATCCAGAAAGGGGATGACCGCTTCTTTGTGGGGCAGGCTGAGGTTGGCTCCGATCACTTCTGGTTCTTTCAGGCGCAAGAGGGCTTTCCCAAGGCAGGAAGGCTCGATGTCCACCGCCTGATAAACCCCGTCCATCCCAATCCACTGAAATGCAGCGTTGTGCATCCTTGGGGAGAGGGAGTGGGCTGCTGGATGGGCAAACAGAAATGCACGTTTCATGGTTAACACCATAACCTCTGTGCATGTGCATCCCACAAGGGTGTCTAGCAGGTTCTGCACCCATCAAGGACTGGTTCTCTTGTTTCCGGATTCTGGTGTGCCAGGGGCTCCACCGTGCAACAATCTCCAGGCTGTTGTTTATCAATCCTTGGTTTCTTTTCATCATTCTCGTTCTTTTTCAGAAAACGAATCCAGTAGACTGTGACCGTAACAGAATGGCCTGCTCCTTGCGGGCTTCCATGAGGTCCTATGTCGCCTGCGAAAAAGAATGTACGCCGCAAACCCAATAAACCAGCACCTCCCAGAAAACGCCTGACCCGTGCCCAGATGATTTTGCTGGCCACAGGTCTGGTGCTCCTGTTCCCCCTGTTTTTTGTGATCAAGTGGACCACGGAACTCCCCAATTACCGGGAACTGGAGCGCATCAAACTTGCAAGCAACACCAAAGTCTTTGACCGCAACCTGCAGTACCTCGGGACCCTTCCGGTCACCCTGCCCACCGGGGTGCGGATAGACCGGAACATCGTGCAGCTTGAGAACATCAGCCCTTACCTGTCGATGGCCATCATCACCAGTGAGGACCGCAGGTTCTTTCAGCATTACGGGGTGGATTTCATCGGTCTGGCCCGTGGCCTGATGAAGATCGTGCTCGGAAACCGCCTGGAGGGGGGATCGACCATCACCAACCAGGTGATCAAGAACACCCTGCTCTCGGAACTGAGCACCGGACGCACCCTGGAACGAAAATACAAAGAGTGGATTCTCAGCGTGCAGGTGGAGCGTTACTTCTCCAAGGATGAAATCCTCACCGACTACCTGAACCTGATCTACCTGGGGAGTGGCGGGTACACCGACCTGATTGGCGTGGACATGGCTGCAAGGGCCTACTTTGGAAAATCTGCCAAAAACCTGTCTCTGGCCGAGAGTGTGTACATCACCTCCCTGATTCCCAATGCGCGTCGCTACTTTGATTACCCCTCGTACCGTCCCCTGATGAAAAACATCCTGACCCGCATGGTGGAGGATGGCCGCATCACCCAGCAGGAAGCAGATCAGGCCTGGAAACAGCCCCTGCGTCCTGCTGGATGGCAGGTGCGTTACGACAGGGAAGGGAACCTGCTGGATGCCAAACTGGTGAACCGCGAAGCTAAGAACCTCAAGCCGAACCGCAACACTTTTGCCTCCCATTTCATGCAGCAACTCGAAAACCAGCTCAAAGGCCTGATTCCCAGCAGTGCCTTCACGGACCCGGGGGGCCTGAAGGTGTTCACCACCATGGACCAGCAGGCGCAGCAGGCCATCGAGCAGGCCTCTCGCAACGCCAGGGTTCCAGCAGGAGCCACCATGGGAGCAGCCATTGTGGACCCTTACTCTGGGGATGTGCGGGCGATGGTCGGTCAGAAACTTGACGTGTTCAGCCGGGAGTGGAACAACGCCGCCCAGTCGAAACGTCAGGTGGGGTCCAGCATCAAGCCCCTCCTGTATGCCACCGCCATTGAAAACGGTTACCAGCAGTACCACACTGAACTTGACGCACCTGTGAGCTTCAAATGTTCTGGATGCCCGGGTGGCGTGTACAGTCCCAAGAATTTCAGCATGACCTCCAGCGGAAGGGAAACCACATTGCGTGCCGCACTGGACCAGTCCCTGAACCTGCCCACTGTGCGCCTTGCGGATCGCATCGGCATCGACACCTTCAGGAACAAACTGCAGGACCTGGGGTTTGAAGTGCAGGGCAATGAAGGCCTCAGCCTGTCCATTGGGACCCTGGAATCGAACCCATTAAAGATGGCCCTGGTTTACGCCAGTTTTGTGAACGGGGGCAAACTGTTTCAGCCCAATTACGTGCTGAAGGTGGAAAACAGCCAGGGTCAGGTGCTTTATGACGCAGAGAACCACCGTTCTGGTGGCAAGCAGGTCTGGAAGCAGCAAACCGCATTCGTGATGTGGGACATGCTGCGTGGTGTGGTGTATGACCGCACCGGAGGCCTTGCCCGCAGCGCCCAGATCCCGGGCCGTCTGGTGGGGGGGAAAACCGGTACCACCAACGACGTGAAAGACCTGTGGTTTGTGGGACTCACACCTGAGCTTTCAGGCGCAGTCTGGGTGGGCAAAGAAGAAGGCGGAGCCATGCCCGAGAATTCCTACAGTGGGGTGATCGCTGCACCCATCTGGCGGGACATGATGGCCGGAGCCCTGAGAGGCAAACCCAACAAGAATGTGCCCCGTCCTCTGGGTGTGGCCTACGAATTGCACGCTGGATACCAGATGGCCGTGGTCAAAAACACCACGCCCCCCGAGGAAGAAAACACCCAGGTTGAGACCCCTCAATCCAAACCTGAAGAAAAAACCGATCAGACCACAGTAACAGCTCCAAAAACCGAAACCCCCGATCCAGCAACAGCAGATGACGGCACCATGCTGGTCATTCTGGACAGTGTGTCAGGGTATCTGGCAGATGCCTCCACTCCCCAGCAAAACCGCGTTGAGCGCCGGATTCGCAAAGAAGACCTGGACAAATTTGTCAAACCTGAAGAACCTGCAGCTGTGGTCACTGAAGAAGAGGCAACTCCACCTCCCTCCTCCACCCCAGAAACCCAGCCTGATGCGACTGTGGAAGAAGTCCCTCTGGGCGAATCCACAGAGACCACCGATCCTTCGGCTGTACCGGTTGATCCGAATGAAGATCCCACGGTCTATCCAGAAGATTCTGGCACGCAAGGCCTGCCTTCAGGACAGGCAGCGCCAGGCACGGATGGGACACCAGCAGATTCCAGTTTCCAGTGATGAGGACCAAAAGAGAAGCGCCATTGGGCGCTTCTCTTTTTTCAGGCTCTCTTTTCAGTCCAGAGACGCCAGTTTGCGTTCCAGTTCATCACCACAGGTGAGGCAGCTGAGTTCTGCATCTTCCAGGGTGGCCATGTCTCTCAGGGCATAGGCGGTGCCAATCACCACGGTCAGTTCACCCACCAGCGACTCCAGGCGGGGGTCGCCGGTCTGTTCCACATAGTAGGTCAATCGGTCCAGTGCTTCCAGTGCGCGAAAATAAACAGACTGCAGGGTAACTGCCATTCCCATAAAGTACTGTACGCCCGGGAAACGCAGCAAGGAAAGTGTTTATATCACACAAAGATCAGGGGGCCAGACGCTCGATCTTCCACTGACCATCTTGCAGGGTGAAGGCGAAACGGTCATGGAGGCGTGCAGGTCCTCCCTGCCAGAACTCAAAGTAATCGGGCACCAGACGGTATCCCCCCCAGTGTTCTGGGCGAGGCAGTTCTTCGGGGTGCTGCTGCTCGAGTTCTTCCATGCGGTCAAACAGAATGTCTTTGCTTTCAATGACCTCTGACTGTGGGCTGCTGGCAGCGGACAGCTGGCTGTCTCTGGGCCGCGACGCAAAATAGGCATCTGACTCTTCAGGACTGACTTTTTCGATGGTTCCCTCGATGCGCACCTGGCGTTCGAGTTCAGGCCACCAGAAACTCATGCAGGCCACAGGACGCGCGGCAATGTCCTGTCCTTTGCGGCTCAGGTAATTGGTGAAGAACACAAAACCTTCTGCATTGAAGCCACGCAGCAGCACCACCCGGTTGGTTGGGCGTCCATTGTCGCCCACCGTGCTGACGGTCATGCCGTTGGGCTCGGGAATCTTGGCATCAATGGCTTCGTGCAGCCAGGCATCAAACTGTTGAATGGGATCGGGGTTGACCTCGTTGAGACTGGCCAGGGTGTAGTCTTTGCGCAGGTCACGGATGGAGTCATTCATGGGCTCACCTCTTTTGCTGGAGCGTCTTGAAGCTTTTCCTCTCTCAAGCCCAGTGTAGAAGGTGACACTCAGGACGTTTGGCTTTGGAGGCCCTCCAGGATCTCTTCTCTTCTAGGCATGCTGGCCTGTGCCCCCACTTTGGTGCAGGCAATTCCAGAGGCCACCACTGCAAAACGGGCAGCTTGCTCAACGGTGGTTCCACGCATCCACTCTGCCAGGAATGCACCCACAAAGGTGTCCCCTGCTCCGGTGGTGTCCACAGGTTCGATGGGAATGGCAGGAACCGTGATGGTCTTCTCCTGTGTCACCAGCAGGCAGCCATCGGAGCCCAGCGTGATGATCACCATGCCCACGCCTTTTCTCAGGATGTCCTGGGCAGCATCTGCATAATTGTCATGGTCGGGAGCATTGATGAAAATTTCATGCTGGTTGGTCACCATCACATCCAGAAGAGGAAAAAGCTCTTCTGGAAGCCGGGTGGCCGGTGCAGCGTTCAACACGGTTTTGAGTCCTGCATCCCTGGCTTTCTGGTAGTAGGCCACCACTGTGGGCATGGGGGTTTCAAGGGGCATCACCAGGGCCTTGAAGCCCTTGAGGCTTGGGAGGTGTTCGGGTTTCAGGGTGTTGTTGGCACCCGACGCCACAGTGATGGCGTTTTCCCCTTCTGGAGACACGGTGATGAAGGCGGCCCCGGTGGGCTCAGTGACCCGTTTGACGTAACGGGTGTTCACCCCATCTGCCTGAAGGGTGTACAGCAGGTTGTCCCCGTAAAGGTCCCGACCCAGGGCACCCAGGAAGGCCACCTTGCCCCCGGCACGGGCGCAGGCCACCGCCTGATTGGCCCCCTTGCCTCCGGCGAAGGTCTCAAAGTTCTCTCCCAGCACCGTCTCTCCGGGGGCAGGGATGCGGCTTGCACGCACGACGAAATCCAGGTTTGCGGAACCAGCGACCAGAATCATGATGTTTTTAATCTAACCCGAGACTGTGCCGGATGTGAATCAACTCCTCTACAGGAATCGCATCGTGCATGCCCGCATAGAGGCTCAGGGTTGACCGGGCACCCAGCAGCGAAAGGATTTCATGGCTTTCCCGGACTTTCCAGGCCGGAATCAGCGGATCATTTTCACTGGAGCAAAAATGGAAGAGTGTGTCTGGGTGGGGCTTTGGATACCTGCGCTTCATCACAACCCCATGGAAGGCCAGCACAGCTGCATAAGGCCTGGGATGGCACAGGGCATATTCCAGGGCAAGGCAGGCTCCCTGCGCAAAACCTGAAATCACCAGCTGCTCTGCCGGGATGGTCTTCAGGGCCTCCTCCACAACTTCATGGACCTGTTCCAGGGATTCAGACAATTCAGGTTCATTCATGGTGCGAGGCGCGAGGGTGCTGTACGGGTACCAACTGCCTTCTCTGGCTTCCGGGGTGAAAACCAGACGTTCTTCCAGCCCGAGTTCCTGAGCAAGAGGAAGCACACTGCGGGCAGTTTTTCCACGACCATGCAACAGGACAATGCCCTGCACTGAGGTTCTGGACATGCGTCTGGAAGAAAACAGCTCGGTCCACATCATGCGGCATTATCATCAGTTTCCCTGCGCCCAAATGTAACCGATCACGCTTGACCCGGTGCAGAGATTCTGGATGCCTCCAATTTTCCTTTTCAAACAGGAAAGGAAAAGTTATTCTGCAACAGACCATGACACGCCTTGCCATCATTCACACCGGAGGAACCATTGCCTCCAAGCCCGTGGCCTCAGGAGGAGTGGCCCCACAGGCCAGTCCGCTCGACCTGATCCAGGCCCTGCCTGAACTGGGAGATTACACCCTCAGCGTGCATCAACCGTACCAGTTGCCCAGTCCCCACATCACCCCACAGCACATGCACACCCTGCGCAACCTGGTGCTGGAACTTGCCCCCAATCACGATGGCATTGTGATCACCCACGGCACAGACACCCTGGAAGAAACCGCATTCTACCTGCACCTGACCCTGCGAGAAGAGGTCAGTGTGGCCCTCACAGGCAGCATGCGCCATGCGCTGGAGCCCTCCTGGGATGGACCAGGAAACCTGTGGGGCGCGGCTGTGGCAGCCACACACCCCCTCAGCCGGGGTCGTGGACCGCTGGTGGTTTTCGGTGGGGATGTCTTTGATGCCCGCACCGTCACCAAAACCCACTCCACAGCACTTGACAGCTTTGGGGGGTATCCTGGACCCATTGGTCGGGTCGATTCCAATGGTCGCGGGCCAGAACTGCATTACTTCAACAAACCCGAGCGCATGCAGGCTTTCGACCCACCTCACGCAGATACCCATGTGGAAATCATGTACACCTATGCAGGCTGGAAAGGCGAAGGGGTCAAAGAAGCCCTTGAACGCAGCGACGGTCTGGTGATTGCCGCGATGGGCACAGGCAACGTGCCTGCCGAAGTGCTGCCTCTGGTGGAAGGATCAACAAAACCTGTGGTGATCGCCACCCGAACCCACGCAGGACCTGTGCTGCCTGTCTATGGTTACCCTGGAGGCTTCAGAACGCTGCTGGATGCCGGGTGCATCCCTGCCAGTTTCCTGAGCGCCCACAAGGCCCGCATCCTGCTGATCGTGCTCCTCAGCCTGGGTTACTCCAGAGCCCAGATGATGGACGCCTTCAAAAGGGTGGTCGCTTGATCGGAGTCACTTTTGAAGAGGGGTTGCAGGAACAGGCGGCAACCCTGGCCCTGCAACTGGACCTGTCCCTGGTGGATGATCCAGCCAGATTTCAGTATGGGCTGCGCCTCACACCTCAAGGTCTGGACATCGTGGACCTGCACAAAAAGCAGCGGCCCATCCGGGTGGATTTTCACCAGCTCAATGAAGACCGCTCAGGTGGAGACCTGATCAAAGCCGTGAACACCAGAATGCACAAGACCGTTCTGGATGCCACAGGAGGCCTGGGTCGGGACGCATTCATGCTGGCAAAAGCAGGCTGTCAGGTGATCCTGATGGAAAAAAACCCCATCATCCATGCCTTGCTGCAAGATGGGCTTGCCAGAGCACAGGACCTTGAAGCCGTGCAGCGCATGACCCTGATTCATGCAGACAGCCTGATTGCGATGCCTGATTACACTCCGGAAGTGATCTATCTGGACCCCATGTACCCTGCACGTAAAAAAGACGCCCTGCCCAAACTGGAGATGCAGGTTTTTCATGCTTTGCTGGGCGCAGAGCAGAATGAACAGGAGTTGCTGCAAGTGGCCCTGAATCAGGCCCGCAAGCGTGTGGTGGTCAAACGTCCCATTCATGCTCCGGTGATTTTGCCCACCGGGTTGCAGTTCAAGGGGAAAACCACAAGGTTCGATGTTTACCTGAAGTGAAACCCTTCAGGCAGGCTCAGAATCCCGTAACGCATGCCTGAGCAGGTCGGTGGTTCCCTGAAGGTCCTCGAGCCAGGGCATGTGACCCACACCTGGAATCAGCCTCCAGTGGGCATGTGGAATGGAGAGGGCAAGTTGCTCAGCACTCCAGGCTGGTCGAGGGTCCTCTGATCCGTGTAACACCCAGGTGGGCACCTGAATGGACTCCAGGGGAAGCTGCTGCAACCTTTGATTTGTGTCTCTCGACAGTTCAGCATTGGCCTGCCGATTGATGTGCACCCCCTCACGCAGAAGACTTCCTGCAAGCTCAAGGCCACATTCCTGATCTGCAAAATCTGTGGACCATGCCCACCTGCAATACTCTGGCTCCACAGAGGGGTCCTGTTGCCATTTGTTTTTCAGGTCCTGCAGCTTTTGTATGCCTTGAGACCCAAGTCTCCTGTTCCTTTCCAGTCGATAAGCCTCATGCCAGCCTGGATGAGTTCCGGCACCACAGAGGTAAACAAGTTTCTGGACCCTTTGAGGGAAGGTGGAGGCATAAGCAAGCGCCAGATCTGCACCAAAGGAGTGGCCGACCACCGACCAGCGGTCCACTTTCCAGAATTCACGCACAGCCTCCAGGTCCTCCAGAGCCTGTTGCAGGGTGTAAGGTCCTTCTCCACTGGACCAACCACAACCTCTCTGGTCGTACCGGATCACTGTGAAATCCTGCTGAAGCAATTCAGCAAGAAATTCAAAATGATCCCACAGTCCTGGACCACCATGACAGAACACCACCACAGGTCCCTGTCCCTGCAGCACACTCCAAAGGGTTGCATCAGAAAGTCGAATCTCTGGCATTCTGTCCCATTTTACTGGCCCTGAATCTAAAGAAAACCCCAACCCAGCTCCACCCGAAATACAGCACCAGTACAGTTTTTTACCATACACCTGTCATGAGGCGGGTCTATCCTGACCTCAACACGTCCTCCGGGACTGGTGGGGCACATCTGCCTGCACCCATTTCATGCTGTATTGCCAAGGAGGCCCTATGTTTCCGGTAACCCTGCTTTTCATGTGGTTGATTGGTCTGCTGTCCGTTGCCATCCTTTACGGAGGGGGCTATTACATCTGGATGTGGTATGAAAGGGAAATTGATGCCACCTGGCCCCTCGTTCTGGGGATTGCCTTGCTGCTTTTTGGGTTGCTGGGACGACCCCTGATGATGCTTTTTCTCGGAAAACAGCCAGAAGCCCATGAACAGGAACCCAGAATGGAGCGCTGCAAGGAGACCCACCTGATTTCGAGACCAGATGGCACAGAACTCTTTGTGGAGATGTGTGGTCCTGAGAATGCGCCTGTGCTGGTTCTCACCCACGGATGGGGCATGAATGCCACCGAGTGGTTCTACGCCAAACGCCACCTGTCTGATTCCTACCGTCTGGTGATGTGGGACCTTCCAGGTCTCGGCAATTCCAGAGGACCCAGAACCCGCAATTGGGACATCGACAAGATGGCCGGGGACCTCGAAGCTGTGCTTTCCGTCACCGGAGAAAGCAAAGTGGTGTTGCTCGGGCACAGCATCGGCGGCATGATCACCCTGAAGTTCTGTGAGCTCTTTCCCGAGCACCTGCAGGAAAAAGTGGTTGGGGTGATCCTGAATCACACCACCTACACCAATCCTGTCAAGACGGCCAGAGGGGGAAAATTCTGGCGTGCTGTGCAAGAACCCCTCCTCAAACCCATCTGTTATCTGACGTTGTGGACGTGGCCCATCAGCTGGGCCATGAACTGGCTCAGTTACCTGAACGGCACATTGCACCTGATGAACCACCTGACCCAGTTCGGGCAGTCTGAAACCAAAGGGATGCTGGAGTTCGCCACCCGGTACAACGTGATCTCCTCCCCTGCCGTGGCGGTTCGTGGGATGTTCGGGATGATGAAATACGACGCTTCGGAGGTGCTGGAAAAGATTCCGGTTCCCACCCTGGTCATTCTGGGCCATGATGATGTGGTCACCATTCCAGAAGCCAATCATCACATCGCTCAACACGTTCCCCATGCCCGTGAGCTGGTGTTGAATCCCGGAGGTCACCTTGGCCTGATCGAAAAACACCAGTTCTGGGTGTCTGAAGTGAAAGGGTTCACCAGAGACTGCTTCAACGCTTCCTTCCGGGTTGCTCCCCAGCGGCAGAATCAGGGCCAGAAGCAGGGCAACAAACGCAATGCCTTTGGTCAGTGAATTTGGAGGGCAAAAACTACAGTTTTTGCCCTCCAAATCCCACTTCAGATAGTGTTCATTGTCGCTACACTTCGCACCAAAAAGGATTAAAATGAGGATGTGCAGAAAACGCATGAAGGACTGGCAGACAACCCGAGAACCGAAGGTCAAACTGGCCTCTTCCCGGTGTGTGTGCCTGCTTCTGAACCGCAAGGACTTTTCGAATGTTCTGGGACAGGACATCCCATGAGGTTCTTGCAGAAAGTGCCCACTTGAGCTGCACAGCGGACTTCCCCGGTAGGCCAATTCTTGTACTGGCGCACGCGCATGATGCTGACGCGCCACTTCGTCCTGTGCTGCAGAATAAAGGCGGTAAATGTTGAACGAATCTCTGATCCAAAGCACCATCAGGCTGAAGAACCAGCAAGAAGCCATCCAGCTGTTTGGTGAGAACGACAAGACCCTCAAGCGAATCCGCGCCATGAGTGCCGCGAAGATCATCGCCAGAGGAGACACCATCACCATCAGCGGCGACACCGAGCAGGTTCAGCAGACCGAGAACTTCATCCGCGATCTCCTTGCCATCATCCGTCAGGGGGGTCAGATTGAAGACACCCTGGAACGCGCGAACGAACTGTCCGGTCAAGGCAAAAGTCTGTCAGCGGAAACCTCCGTTTCCGGTGACCTGGTGCTTCCCAACAAACTCCGCCCCAAAACCCCGAACCAGGCCCGTTACCTGGAAGCGATCAACCAGAATGACATCGTGTTCGGGATTGGCCCCGCAGGGACCGGTAAAACCTACCTCGCTGTGGCCATGGCTGTGGCTGCCTTAAAAGCCCGCAAGATCAAACGCATCATCCTGACCCGTCCTGCCGTGGAAGCCGGAGAACGCCTTGGCTTCCTGCCTGGAGACCTTCAGGCCAAAATTGACCCTTACCTGCGCCCCCTGTACGATGCGCTGTATGACATGCTGGACAATGACCGCTTCGAAAGCTACCTGCAAAGTGGCGTGATCGAAGTGGCTCCTCTGGCCTTCATGCGTGGTCGCACCCTGAACGATGCCTTCATCATCCTGGACGAAGCACAAAACACCACCCCTGAGCAGATGAAGATGTTCCTGACCCGCATGGGCTTCTCCAGCAAGGTCGTGGTGACCGGGGACGTGACCCAGGTCGACCTCCCCAGAAACGTCAAAAGTGGTCTGGCGGTGGCAAGAAAAACCCTGGAGAACATCGAGGGAATCCACTTCCATCACTTCGCAGAATCCGACGTGGTCCGTCACCCCCTGGTGGGCAGAATTGTCCGTGCCTACGAGTTTGCAGAAGATCAGGCCCAGGCCCTGCGTGACCAGCGTGAAGCTGAACGTGCTGCGGCAAATGGCGGTGGGGACCAAAGCGAATAAATCCCCCTGTTCATCAGGGCGAGGCACGCCTCGCCCCTACAGACGGTCCCCCTGAACGAAGGGATGACAAGATCCCCCTGTTCATCGCTGCGCTCTGAACGGTCCCCCTTAGCGAAGGGGGACTTGTTCATTGACTGAGCTGGAGACCATGCCAGAATCCCACCCATCCCCCTTAACAAGGGGGACAGCCCTGAGCAAAGCGAAGGGCAGGGGGATCTGCCCCCCATTCTCACCCCGAAATCGGTTATGTTGAATGCGTGATAGAACTGGTGGTCAATCAGGAGCCTCCGAAGGGCCTGAAGAGCAAATTGCGTCAGGCGACAAAGGCCGTGATGCAGCATTACAACATTGAACGCAGGAGCATCACGGTGGTCCTCACGGGCGATGAGGAAATCCGTGCCCTCAAAAAAGAGCACTGGGGCGAAGATCAGGCCACCGATGTGCTGACCTTTCCCACCTGGCATCCGGATGATCCTTTCATGCCTCCGCATCTGGGGGACATTGTGGTGAGTCTGGACACCGCAGCCAGGCAGGCGGAGGCCAGGGGTCACACCCTGACCCGCGAGGTGGCGCTTCTGGTGTCCCATGGCCTGACGCACATCATGGGGTTTGACCATCCACACAGTGAAGATTTCGGATTTGATGAAACCACCAGTGATGCAGAGTGGCAACCATTCATTGTGGCGTCCAGAATTGCATATGATGTGGTGGATCAACCGTCAATCCCTGCCAAGAGATGAGTATGTCCAGTGATGATTTTTCGTTGAAACGCATGCGGTTCAAAAAACATCCCCACACCCAGCTTGAAGCATTCAAGTTTGCGTATGAGGGGATCATGCACTGCATCAGAACACAACGGAATTTCAGAATTGAACTGGCTCTGGCTGCTGTTGCTCTGGGGCTCAGCATCTGGCTGAAAACGGGCCTCGCCATCATTGTGGCCTGCATTGTCAGTGTGCTGGTTCTGGAGATGATCAACACCGCCATCGAGGCGACCATTGACCTGATCACCGAGGAGTACCATCCTCTGGCCCGCATTGCCAAGGATGTCGCTGCTGGCGCGGTGCTGGTGGCTTCGCTGGGGGCTGCACTGATCGGTGCAATCACCCTGATTCCCCCCCTACTGGAGAAATTGACATGATGGACCCTGTCCTGGCCGAGCAGGCCAAATTCGCTTTTCAGCAGGCTTACGCCCCCTTCTCTCGCTTCCATGTGGGAGCAGCCCTCAGAACGAAGTCTGGCAAGGTGTTCTTCGGGGCCAATGTGGAAAACAGCAGTTATGGTCTGGCCCGTTGCGCCGAGCAGAGCGCCATCCAGACCATGGCCAGCAACGGTGAGCGTGAATTCACCGAAGTGGTGGTCTACTCTGAAGCCTCCCCTCCTGCCTCTCCCTGTGGTGCGTGCCGCCAGATCCTGTTTGAGTTCTCTCCAGAAGCGAAAGTGTACTGCTACAACCATCTGGGAGATGTCATTGAGGGCACCGTGCAGGATTTTCTGCCGCACGGTTTCCGGCTGAATCCTGATCGCTGAATCTCAGTTGCATAAAAATCCCCCCAGGACACCTGGGGGGATTTTTGGTTGAGGATCTTACTTCCAGTTGATGAATTGAACGCTCTTGTTGATCATCTTGCCGTTCAGGAACTGGGTGTAACCCTGAGACCCACCAACGCGTTTCTGCAGGTCGTCGGTGACGTTGACCAGGGCATTGATCAGTTTTTCCTGATCTTTGGGTTTCATCTCGCTGGCTCCGGAGGCCAGGGCCAGTTCGAGGGTGCTGCGGATGGATTCGCGGGTCTGCAGGGGGGCTTTGTTGCTGAACTCGATGGACTGCACACCTTTGGGGAATTTGGCGTTTTTGAAGGGGGTGCTTTCACTGAGGCGCAGACCCGGGGCGAGCAGGGCGCGCATGTCGGCTTCACTGAAGGCCAGCAGCATGAAGTTGTTCTTGAAGGTGTAGTAGGCACTGAAGTCCTGGTCTTTCAGCACGTTCACAGTGCTTCCATTGACCGTGAGGGTCTGCTGGTCCAGGGGCTGTTCGCTGCTCTGGGTCAGCTGGGAGAGCAGGCTCTGCATGCCTTTGCTGGCAGCGTCTGCACTGGTCACTTCCAGAACAACGGCTGTTCCAGTCAGGGTGGCCAGCGGATCAGGATTGCTGAGCTTGATGTTGGAGGCACTGGGCAGGGTCACCATGGCGACTTCTTTGCCCAGCCAGCTGGTGTTCTGGGTGAGGTTCAGCTCTGGAATGGCGCCTGCGGGGATGGAGGGATCGTTGCTGTTGCCCACTTTGTTGATCCAGCTGTCCAGGTACCTGGCGAAGCCTGGGAGGTCTGCAGCACCATCGGAGAAGGTCAGCACATTGGCAGGAACGACAGTTGCAGCGTTCAGGCTGGCTTTGTTGTAGGTGAGGAGGTTGTAGAGGGCTTTGTCTTTGGTGTTCTTGTTGGGGAAGAACACGGTCGTGCTTTCCAGACCTTTGGCTGTAACGCTGGTGCCCGCTCCGAGCTGTCCGAGGGTCTTGACTGCCTCCACGGCAGAGCTGATCAGGGGATCGGTTCCTGCGAATGCCTTGAGCCAGTCTCCAGCAGCAGAGAAGTTCAGGAAGAACTTGAAGTTGCTGTTCTGGACGTTGGTCATCACACCTTTGTAGGTGGCACTTGCACTGAGGCTGGTTCCTGCACCGCCACCAAGTTTGCGCAGGAAGGCCCTCAGGGTGGTGGCGTCACTGGAGACGTAGGCCACGTTGTTCTGGAAGCCGTAGACGGAGTCGGTGCTCTGGTAGAAGCTGTATTTGCCTTCTTTGACGGTGCTGACTTTGCCCGCTTTGCGGTCAGAGGCGAGCATGCTGTCCAGCAGTTTTTTGGCCACTGTGCCTGCAGAGGTGGTGGTCACAAAAAGCACGCTGGGCTGGAAGGTCTTTTTGTTGATGTGAACGCTGATCACACCTTCCGTGCCCAGGAATTCGAGAACGTCTTTTTCACTTTTCAATGCGGTGGCGCTGGATACACCCACGGCGTCCTGAATGGCTTTCACCAGGACAGGACGGAAAGCACCCATGCGGGTCAGGGCACCTTTCAGGTCTTTGACTTCCAGGGTGAGCAGGGCATCATCTGGAACAGATTGGGCGAGCGGTGCGGCGAAAGAGGTGCCGAGCACAAGTGCAGCGCTGGTCATCAGGAGTTTATTCATACGCTTACAGTTTACGAGAGTGCAGATGAAAAAGTTCCGAAAATTCTGCCTGAAGCAAAAACATGAAGACCAAAGACAAAGAGCGTGGATGTCCACGCTCTTTGCTGTTCTGCTGGGAGGGTGCTCAGTGGGCTGCAGCAGACACTGTGGGGAAATAGAAGAAAGCGAAGGCCAGCAGCACATAAACCCCGAGCAGCATCAACCCTTCAAGCCAGTTGGATTCGCCGTCCTTGGCAATGGAATTGGCAATGACAATTCCGGCCACCACCGCCACAAGTTCCAGCGGATTGTGCAGCACGAGGTCCATCTTCTGACCCACGGCAAGGCCAAGGAGCACCAGCAGTGGGGCCACCAGGAGGGCCACCTGGATGGTGGAACCAATGGCAATGGTGACGGCCAGATCCATCTTGTTTTTCATGGCAAAGACCACCGCACTGGCGTGCTCGGCTGCGTTGCCGATGATCGGGATCAGGATGATGCCCACGAAGAACTCACTGAGTCCCAGGCTTTGTGAGGCTTCTTCAAGGCTTCCGACCAGAAACTCAGACATGAAACCCACAGCAACGGTGCTGGCCAGCAGGATGCCCAGCGCTTTGGGCACACTCCATTTGGCCACTTCATGTCCCTCTTCTTCGTGCCCGGAAAGCAGGTCTTTGTGGGTCACCAGCGAGAAGTACACGTTGCCAAGATAAATCAGGATGAGCACGACGGCCACGGCCACACTCAGGCGGAAGTCCAGGTCTGCGGGCTGTGCAAAATTGGCAAAGTTAACGGAAGCCAGATCGAACACCGCAGGAATCAGCAGTCCCAGCACCGAAAGGGTCAGCAGTGAAGTGAGGATTCCGGCATTTTTCTGGCTGAACACCTGGGTCTTGTGTTTCAGGCCGCCCAGAAAGACAGCCAGACCCAGCACCAGCAGAATGTTGCCCAGAATGGAGCCAGTGATGCTGGCTTTCACCACTTCAAGTTTCCCTGCTTTCAGGGCAAAGAAAGCAATGATCAGCTCGGTGGCATTGCCGAAGGTGGCGTTTAACAGTCCACCAACGGTGCTTCCAGCACGGATGGCCAGTTCTTCGGTGGCACGGCCCATGATGCCTGCCAGGGGGAGGATGGCAATCATGCTGGCGATGAAAATCCAGGTGGGGTTGCCGTGGGAAAACTCCAGGTACACCGCAATGGGAAGAAAGATCAGCAGCCAATTCAACATGACCGTAGCTTATCAGATGATGAAGTGATGAGATAAAGTTGATTTCATCTCATCTTCATCTGATTTTGAGCACTTCCACAGGCTGGACTAAGGGAACGAAGACCTGTGACCCCTCAAATCTCAGCAAAACCGTCCTGCAAACAGATTGCACAGCATTCGCTTTGATTCTGCTGTGGGCGTAATGTAAACTGGGTGCAGTGGCTACGCTTCAGGAATTGCAAGAAAAATTGAGAAAACCGCTGGAACGCGAACTCCTCATGGGCTGCCAGAACCGTGTGGTGGCCGGAGGGCTTGAAAAACTGCTGGACAACCTTGGCAAACCCTTCCCGAAGGTTCGGGAAGTGCTGCGTCAGTATGAATCGCTCAGTGTGGAAGAACGGGAACAGAAACTCCGTCTGGCCCTCGAACTTCTCACTGCTCCTCAAAAGTCTGAAACACCCCCTTCGAGACCCACCATGAAGGTCTCCAAAGAACCCGAAATCGTCACACCAAAAAACTGGCAGGAAGACACCCTGGTGGAAAAAATTGCCCTGAGCACCCAGGCTGTGAAAAAACTGCATGCACTGGGCCTCAGAAACCTGCGGGATGTGCTGCACAACTACCCCCGCAAACATGAGGACAGGCGGGCCCTCCCCAACCTGTACGACATCGAAGATGGCCAGAAGATCACCGTGGCTGGGGTCATCACCGGGAAAAACCGCCGTACACCCAAACCTGGCATGCTGATTCTGGAAGCCGTGGTACAGAACGCCTACGGTCACAAAGTCAAATGCACATGGTTTCAACAGCCCTGGATTGAACGCAGCCTGAAAGTGGGTGCCCACATCATCGTTACGGGGAGGGCCAAGAAGTTTGGTCGCCAGATCCAGCTCAACGTGGAATACATGGAAGAGGATTCAGAATCCAGCCTCTCCACCGGCCGCATTGTCGGGGTGTATGACATCAAAGAGGGCATCTCTCAGGACTTTGTGCGAAAAACCGTGCATGATGTGCTGACCCACACACCAGTGACCGATTATCTTCCAGGCCGCATTCTGCAGGAGCATGGCCTGATCAACCTGCCAGATGCTTTGAATGGCATTCACTTTCCGAGGGATGAGGTCCATCTGGCAAAAGCCACGGACCGCCTGCGCTTCGATGAGTACCTGTTTCTGGAATTGCGCATTCTGCTTCAGGGCGGAGAGAACTCCCTGCTCGGCAAACGCTTTTCGGCAAAGCGAGAAGACATCGACACCTTTGAGAGCTCTCTGCCTTTCAGGTTCACCAATGCCCAGCGGCGTGTGATGCAGGAACTGGCCTCCGACATGAAAAGCGAGAAGCAGATGGCAAGGCTGGTGCAGGGGGATGTGGGATCAGGAAAAACAGCAGTGGCTGCCTGTGCCCTCTACCTTGCCACCCGCGACCTTTATCAGGGTGCCCTGATGGCCCCCACGGAAATCCTTGCCAAGCAGCATTATGCCAACCTGACCAGATACCTCTTCCCACTCGGGGTGCGCTGCTGCCTCCTCATCGGGGCCATGACTGCAAAAGAGAAACGGGAGAACCTGCAGCGCATTGCCACCGGAGAAGTGGACGTGGTGGTGGGAACCCAGGCTCTCATTCAGGAGGCCGTGCAGTTCAACAACCTGGGCCTCGCTGTGATTGACGAGGAGCACCGCTTCGGGGTGCAACAGCGCAGGGCGCTCCTGAAAGACCGGCCCGATGTCATCGTGATGAGTGCCACCCCCATTCCCAGGTCGCTGGCCCTCACCCTGTATGGAGACCTCGAACTCTCGATCATTGATGAGTTGCCTCCAGGTCGCACCCCCATCTCCACCAAACTGCTGCACGATTCCAGCCGTCTGCAGGCCTACAGCTTTGTGATGCAGCAGATCCGGGAAGGCAGACAGGCCTACGCCGTCACCAGCCTGATTGAGGAGTCCGAAACCCTGACCGAGCTTCTGGCCGCCACACAACTGGCAGACAACCTCAAGGAGATCCTTCCCGAGGCCCGCATTGACCTTCTGCACGGCAAGATGAGCGCCCAGGAAAAAGAAGAGATCATGGACCGCTTCCGGCGGCACGAATTTGATCTGCTGGTCTCCACCACCGTGATTGAGGTGGGTGTGGATGTGCCCAACTCCACCGTCATGGTCATCGAAAACGCCGAGCGTTTTGGACTGGCACAACTGCACCAGCTTCGGGGACGGGTCGGACGGGGCAGCAACAAGAGTTTCTGCATTCTGGTGGCCGGGGATGCCAGCCAGAAAACCCGCAAGAGGCTCAAGGTCATCGAGGACACCACCGATGGCTTCAAGATCGCAGAAGCCGACCTGAAGATCCGTGGCCCGGGTGAACTGCGCGGCACCCGCCAGAGTGGCATTCCAGACCTGCAACTCGGGGACCTCACCAGTGATGCGGACATCATCGAACAGGCCCGCAATCTGGCCAAACGCATTCTGGCTGCAGACCCCGGGCTGGAAAAACCCCAGAGCCAGCGTCTGAAACTGGAGTTGCGTTCCAGAAGCGCCCAGGTGGCCATCCGCGAAGTGATTTGAAGCGGTCAGTGGTCAGCCCTCAGCCGTCAGCAGAAAGCCTGGAAAGCTGAAGCTTTTGTTCAAACATCCAGTGCAGCTTCCTGCACATCAGAACCACAGTCTTAGGTTCTTTTCACCTCAAACAGCATTTTCTCAAAGAACCAGAGAGAGCGACTCACACAGGTTTCCTATCCTGAAAGGTCAGGAGGTCTGTGTTGTCGTTTTCCCGCATTGTCTTTTCTGGTCCTTTCTGGGCTATGTTCATCACCCTGCTGTCTTCAGGCAGCCTGGCGGTCAGCACCATCCCCCAGTTGTGGAACACCCATTTTGGGTCTGGAGGCTTCAAACTGGTCAGGATCATGTCGAAAAACAGCAGTTTCACCCGCTACCAGCTGGAGTATCCTTCCGATGGCCTGAAAATCCAGGGGTTTGTCAATGTGCCCAGCAAAGGGACAGCCCACCCTGTGGTGGTGATGCTGCATGGTTATGTCACGCCTTCCAGATACCGCACACTGGATTACACCACCCGTTACGCCGATGATCTGGCCCGTTCGGGTTTCATTGTCTTTCATCCCAATTTTCGGGGTCAGGGAGGTTCACAGGGCAAGGCAGATGCCGATCCTTTCCGATCAGATTACGTCCGGGACACCCTGAACCTGATCGGGCAGATCCGCAAACAGAAAGGCAAAGGCATCCTCAAGGGGTTCAATGGAAACGTGGGCCTGTGGGGCCACAGCATGGGAGGAGGCGTGGCCCTCAAGACCCTGGTGGCCGATCCCCTGATCAAAGCCGCCGTGCTTTATGCCCCGATGAGCGGGGATGAAGCCAAAAACCTGAAACGCATCCAGATGTGGTCTGGAGGCACCAGAGGGAAGGAACTGTCCCGGTACAGCGCAAAAACCATTGCGCAGCACTCTGCTCTGAATTATCTGGGACAGGTTTCCACAGCCATCCGGGTGCACCACGGCACAGCCGACACAGAAGTGCCGTTCAGCTGGACCAAAGAACTCTGTGAAAAAGCCAAAGGTCAGGGCCTCAACATCCGCTGCACCAGTTATGCCTCTGCAGGACACATCTTCACGGGCAAGACCGATCAGGCATTTCGTGCAGAGGTGAAAATCTTTTTGAAGCAGCACCTGTGACCTTCCAAAATCCTGGAACCTCTGGAGAGGGCATCACGTATCAGCATCTGTGTAGGAATCAGACAAGCCCTTAGAACAATTGGCTTATATCACCCAGACGTACCCCGGATTTTCTGTGATGATGATCACAGAAAGCCAGGCTCGGGGTATGATGTTTCGTAAGCTGCTTTACAGCTGATGTCTCTGCAAAGGTCTCCAGGTATGGATCACAATTCTGCTTCTGCTTCGCGTCTGTCCGGTTCAGCATTCAGCCCCAACGATCAGATCGAGACCCTGCTGAGAGAGTCCCGATCGCTGCTTGAAAAACATCCCGCCCAGTCTCTGGCGAAAGCCCAGGAAGCCCTGCAAATGGCTGAACTCACTGGCCTTTTCATTCCTGAAGCCCTCACCCACCTCTCCGACAGCTACCGGGGCATCGGGCAATTCCAGCACAGCATGGATGCGGCCCGTCGCGCTCTGCCCATGATGGCCCCCGACCATCCCGAGTATCCCCGCCTGCTGATGAGCATGGGGGCCTCCGCCACCTTTCTGAGCCTGCACTCTGAAGGGATGTCCTACCTGATGCAAAGCCTGGAACTGGCCAGAAGCAGAGAGGACCGCCCATTGGAATTCCGGGTGCTGAATGGCATCGGGGCAAACTACGTGGACATCGGAGAACTGGAGCAGGGAGCAGAGCACTTCCGCAAAGCCCTGCAGGTGGCCTCCCAGAGCCAGGAGATCTCGCAGGATTCGGTGAGCATGCTCAATTACAACCTCTCGGTGACCCTGAACATGCAGGGCAAAACCCAGGAGGCACTTGAACCTGCCAACCGGGCCATCGAGATTGCCCGGCACACCGGGAGTGCCAAGCGCATGGCCGCTGCCCTGCTGCAAAGGGGTTTCTTGCTCCTTGATCTGCACCAGACCCTGCAGGCGGAACAGGCCCTGCTGGAATCACTGAACATCAGCACCGAAATTGAAGATCCTGTGACCCAGCAGAGCTGCTACCTCGGCCTCGGGAAGGTGAAGATTGCCCTGGGACAGCTCAGAGAAGCTGTGCCCCTGCTGGAAGCCGCCATCAACCCGAAGTACCAGACCCACTACGAAACCCAGCGGGCGTACATCGAACTGATTGCCCTGCACAAGAACCTTCACCAGTATGAATCTGCCCTGCAGCGTTATGAAGAAAGCATTCAGCTGGAACGGGAACTGAACAACAAGCAGACCGATGACCGTTTTCAGGAACTGGAAGTCAAATACCGCACTGAACTGGCCCTGCGTGAGAAAGCCCAGGCCGAAAAGGAACGGGAATGGCTCAAAGGGCGCAACCAGATGCTCAAGGATCTGGTGCAGCAGCGCACCGAAGCCCTGGAACGCAGCCAGCTTGAGATGCTCGAAGCCCTCACCACCGCAGGGGAACACCGCGACGGGGAGACCGCGCAGCACACCGAGCGGGTGGGAGAGATCAGCAAGAAAGTGGCCCTGAAACTCGGCATGTCCGAAGTGCTCGCTGAACGGGTGCGGGTGGCCTCCAAACTGCACGACATCGGCAAAATCGCCATTCCCGATGAGATTCTGCTCAAACCCGGCAAACTGACCCCTGAAGAGTACGAGCAGATGAAACAGCACACCCTGATCGGGGCGCAGATCCTCTCCAAGAGCTCATCGATCATGATCCGACTGGCCTGCCAGATTGCCCTCAGCCACCACGAGCGCTGGGATGGCAAGGGGTACCCCAATGGCCTGTTTGGAGAGCACATCCCCATTGAGGCCCGCATTGTGGCCATTGCAGATGTGTTTGATGCCCTGACCCATGTGCGTCCTTACAAGAGGGCCTGGACCCGCGAAGAAGCCCTGCGGGAAATCCAGAAGGCCGCAGGAACCCAGTTTGATCCCTGGGTGGTGAAGGCATTTCTGGAAGTGGTGGAGTAAGCTTTCAGCGGTCAGCCATCAGCGATCAGCAAGACAAAAGCCAGGACCTTTGAAAGTTTCAAAGGTCCTGGCTTTTCGCCTGGTCCGGATGGTCAGGCCAAAAAAGTTCAACCCTGTCTCTGATGGCGGTCCAGTGTCCATTTTTGATCTCCTGGAAGCGCCCCGAACCATCTGCACCTGACTGGCACAGAAAGCTGACGGCTGACCACGGATGACTGATCACTCAACCCCTACGCCACTGCACTTAAGCGAAATCCCACAAAGAGATGTTAGAATGGCGAAATGGCATTTGGTCGTTCTGCTTTCAGCGTATACGGGGGCAGCAAAAGGAGTGGCAGCAGTGCACAACATCATTGTTAAGGGCGCCAGAGAACACAACCTGAAAAACATCACCGTGGAGCTCCCACGCAACAAATTCATCGTGATCACCGGGGTGTCCGGCAGCGGCAAGAGCACTCTGGCTTTTGACACCATCTACGCAGAGGGACAGAGGCGTTATGTGGAAAGCCTTTCTGCTTACGCCAGACAGTTCCTGGGCCTGATGGAAAAACCCGAAGTGGAATCCATCGAGGGCCTCTCCCCTGCCATCTCCATCGACCAGAAAACCACCTCCCACAACCCCCGTTCCACTGTGGGCACGGTGACCGAAATTCACGATTACCTGCGTCTGATGTACGCCCGGGTGGGCACCCCTTACTGCCCGATCTGTGGTCGCAAAATCGAGCGCCAGAGTGCCAGTGAGGTCACCGAGAAGCTCGTTCAGGTGCACCATGAACGCCGTGCCATGCTGCTGGCACCGATTGTGCGTGGGCGCAAAGGGGAATACCGCAAGATGCTGGGCGACCTCAAGCGCGAGGGCTTCGCCCGTGCCCGTGTGGACGGCACCATCTATGACCTGGACGAGGCCGAGAAACTCAAGCTGGAGAAGTTCGAGAAGCACGACATCGATGTGGTGATTGACCGTCTGGTGCTGCGTGAGGACGACCGGGGCCGCATCGCCGAGAGTGTGGAACTGGGCCTGAGGCGTGGTGAAGGTCTGCTGCGGGTCCTTTTCCCGGACACCAACGAGGAGGAGCTTTTCAGCGAGAAGTTCGCCTGCGTGGAGCACGGCAGCGTGCTGGAAGAAATGGAACCCCGTTCCTTCTCTTTCAACAGCCCTTATGGGGCCTGCGGGGACTGTTCCGGTCTGGGCACCAAGCTGGAGTTCTCCCCTTCCCTGATTGTCCCGGATGAAGACCTCTCCATCGCCGAGGGAGCGATTGCCCCCTGGAGCAAAAAAGGCACGGGCGGAGGGGTGTACTACTGGGAAAAACTGCGAATGCTCGCAGAGCACCTGAAGTTCGACCTGAAAACCCCCTGGAGGCAGCTCTCCGAAGAGGTCAAAAAGGCTGTGCTCTACGGAGTGGAGGACACCTTCGAGGTGACCCTGAGGCGTGCAGGCAAGGAAACCATGAAGTTCAGCACCGACTTTGAAGGGGTGGTTCCCAACCTGGAACGCCGCTACAAGGAGTCCGACTCCGAGTACATCCGCCAGAAGATGGAAGAACTGATGGAGTTCAACATCTGCCCAACCTGTGGAGGAACCCGTTACAAACCTGAAATTCTGGCTGTACGTGTGGGTGGCCTCAACATTGCCCAGGCCAGCAACCTGAGCGTGCTGGAAGCCCAGTCCTTCTTCCGCAAGATGGGTGAGGGCACCCTGCTTGAAGAGGATGTGGAACCCTACACCCACACAGGTCTCGGGGGAACCGCACAGGTGGCACCTGCCCTGAATCCGCATTACAACCTTGGCGGGTTTGAAGCCCAGGTCGCACCTCCCATCATCAAAGCGGTGCTGACCCGACTGTCCTTCCTGGTGGATGTGGGCCTGGATTACCTGTCCCTGGACCGCAGTGCCAACACCCTTTCCGGCGGTGAAGCCCAGCGCATCCGTCTGGCCACCCAGGTGGGTTCTGGATTGACCGGGGTGCTCTACGTGCTGGACGAACCTTCCATTGGTCTGCACCCCAAAGACAACCAGCGCCTGATCCGCACCCTCAAGAACCTGCGGGATCTCGGAAACACCCTCCTGGTGGTCGAGCACGACGAAGAGACCATGATGGAGTCCGACCACATTGTGGACATGGGACCTGGTGCAGGTGTGCACGGCGGCATGGTGGTGTCAGAGGGTACGCCTGCCGACATCATGAAAGACGAGGACAGCCTGACCGGAAAATACCTGCGTGGAGACCTGAAAATTGAGGTCCCAGAGCAGCGTCGTCTGGGCAACGGCAAGAAGCTGCGCATCAGAAATGCCCGGGAACACAACCTCAGGAATGTCACCATCGAGATTCCGCTGGGCACCATGACCGTGATCACCGGTCCTTCCGGTTCTGGCAAGAGCACCCTGATTCACGACATCCTGCATGCCACCCTGGCCAGGGACCTGAACCGGGCCAAGACCCACCCAGGTAAGTTTGATGGTCTGGACGGCATTGAGCACCTCGACAAGGTGATCGAAATTGACCAGAGCCCCATCGGGCGCACCCCCAGGTCCAACCCGGCCACCTACACCGGGGTCTTCACAGACATCCGGGACCTGTTCACCCGCACCACCGAGGCCAGACGGCGCGGTTATGAAGCAGGCCGTTTCAGCTTCAACGTGAAAGGCGGACGATGTGAGGCCTGCAAAGGGGATGGGGTCGTCAAGATCGAGATGAACTTCCTCCCGGACATCTACGTGCCCTGTGAGGTCTGCAAAGGGGCCCGCTACAACCGGGAAACGCTGGAAGTGAAATACCAGGGCAAGAGCATCTCAGATGTGCTGGACATGACCGTGGAGGCCGCTTGCGATTTCTTCCAGAACATCCCCAACATCCAGAAGAAAATGCAGGTGCTGATGGATGTGGGTCTGGGGTACATGAAGATCGGTCAGCCCTCCACCACCCTCTCCGGGGGTGAAGCGCAGCGCATCAAACTGGCCACCGAGCTCTCCAAGCGGGCCACCGGGCGCACCATCTACATTCTGGACGAACCCACCACCGGTCTGCACTTCGAGGACACCCGCAAACTGATGCTGGTGCTGGAACGTCTGGTGGAAGCCGGAAACACCCTGGTGATCATCGAACACAACCTGGACGTGATGAAAACCGCCGACTGGATCATCGATCTGGGTCCCGAAGGAGGCATCCGTGGGGGTGAAGTGGTGGCCATTGGGACCCCTGAACAGGTGGCCCAGCACCCCACAAGCCACACCGGAGCTTACCTCAAACGCATCCCTGACATTCAGAAACGCCTGAAGCCCGCTGAGGAGAAAACCACCAAAAGCAGCAAAGGCAGCAAGGTGAAAGCATGAGTCCAGCAGTCCGTGCATGGCTGTTTGGACTGCTGGGCTGGGGAGCGATGGGTCTGGTGGCCTTCGCTCCCCTGCAATGGGAACTCAAACTGGCGTTCTGGGTGGTGATCCTCAATGTCACCGATGATTTTGCAGGCCGCTGGTTCGGGTACATCGGCATCCTGCTGGGATTGCTGGGGTTCTATCACCCCACGGAATCCTGGTGGGTGGCCTACCCACTGCTGTTTTTTGTGCTGTGGGCTTTCCTTGTGCTGAAACACACCCTGCATGTGTATGGTGTGATCATTGGGATGCTGGGCGTGCTGGGGTTGTTTGCAGCCCTCAAAATTGCTGTGCCCCTGCTGGACCCCAGCATGAGGCTCCTGACCAGCAACACCCTGACCCTGCCTGTGCTGGTGTCTTTTTTGATCGCCAGCGTGATCCATGTGTGGGTTTTTTTCAGCACGAACAGGACAAACAGCCTCAAGACAGAAGCCGCCTGAACTTGCTATATTGTTTCAGAGGTTATCATGTCTAAAAAGTCACAGAATTTCGAGCGCCTGGAGCGGGAGCAACGTCAGGCCCAGATGCGCATCATCACCACCATCGGGATTGTGATTCTCGCTGTGATCGTGCTGGCCGTCGTTCAAAGCATCCGCAGCAGTGCCCCCAAACAATTGGATCTGGTGGGTCAACCCACCCTTGGAAGTGCAGATGCCAGGGTCTCCGTGATTGTTTTCGAGGACTTCAAGTGCCCGGTCTGCAAGATGTTCGACAGCAACATCTTCCCTGTGATTGAAGAGAAGTACGTCAACACAGGCAAAGTCCAGGTGGGCTTCCGCAATTTCATGGTGATTGCCCCCAATGGAGACAGCAAAACCGCAGCTGTGGCCGGTGAGTGCGTCTACAACCAGAACAAAGACCTGTTCTTCCCCTTCGCCCACCTGATGTACCGGGCACAGGGAGATGAAAACACCGTCTGGGCCACCAAGGAGCGTATTCTGGAAGTGGCAGGTTACGTGCCTGGAATCAACCGGGACGATCTCGGCAAGTGCATCGACGAGAACCGCTACGAAAAAGAAGTCATGAACGACCAGTCTGTGGGCAGTTCTGCAGGTGTGAATGGCACCCCCTCTGTCTTTGTCAATGGAGTGAAAGTCAGCAACCCTCTGGACGAAGCCACCATGATGAAAGCCATCGATGACGCTCTGGCCAAAGCCCAGTAAAGCGGAAAGACAAGCCTGAAACTCCAGAGGAACTGTCCATCCGGGATGGTTCCTCTTTTTCAAGGAGGTCCCATGAACATTGCAAACAGACTGTATTTTTCGTGGTTGCTGGCCATTGTGGGGGTGTTGCTGGCAGCATTCACCCCGGAAGTCAGCAGTTATCTCTTTAAACCCCTGCAGGCAAAATGGCTGTGGCTGCAACTGGTGTGCCTGGGCTTCCAGGTGGTGGTCCTTGGCATTGCGGCCTTCCAGAACTGGGGCTGGGTGCTCAGGTACAGCCTGCCCTTCACCCTGATTGGGGCAGTGCTCGCGGTGATCAATCTGATCAATGGACTTTCTCCTGCCGTCTTCGGGGTGCCAGCAGCAGGCCTGTATCTGAGCATTTTTGTGTTGCTTGCGGTCTTCCAGGTTCCATCCACCGAGCGGCCTGAACAGCAGACCACCAGGCCTCTCCTTGGCCTGGCAAGCCTGACTGCAGTGGTCGCCACGTTGGGAAGCCTGTACTACAGCGAAATCCGGTACTTTGTGCCCTGCACGCTGTGCTGGTACCAGCGCATCCTGATGTACCCGCTGGCCGTATTGCTGCCTCTCGGACTCCTGCAGAAAAATCCCAAAGTGCAGGTGCTGGCCCTGCCCCTCAGCATCATGGGCATGTTGATCGCCACTTACCACGTGATGGAAGAGAAGATTCCGGGGTTCAGCCCCATCAAGGTGTGTGCTCCAGACAATCCCTGCACCACACCCTGGGTGAATTATTTCGGCTGGATCACCATTCCGGTGCTGAGCCTCACGGCTTTTGTCATCATCATCATCTGCATTGTGGTGGCCAACCGGCAGGCCAGAAAAGCCTGAGTGAAATTGTCCACAGGCTTCTGGTCACTTGCCAGGGGCCTGTTTTTCATGCCATTCCTGCCTGAGGATGGCACAATGCACCTCATCTCCCCATTCGCCCTTGAAGATCTCACTCTGAATGAAATGGGCCTCCTGTCGCATCCCCAGACGTTCCATCAGCTTGCGGGAACCGTGGTTTCGGGCATCGGTGCGGGCATAGATGCGGTGAAGGGGCAGGTGGGTGAAGGCATAATCCAGCACGGCATGAATGGCTTCATGGGCAAACCCCTTACCCTGTGACCCTGTGCCAAAGACATAACCCACTTCTGCCTGCTGGTGCTGGAAGCTGCGACAGATCAGGACAGCTTCACCAAGCAGGGTCCCACTCTGCTGTTCCACCACCGCCCAGGAGAAGGCTTTTCCTTCTTCCCATAGGGTGTCCCCCATTTTTCGTTCCAGCGCAGCCCGGTTTTCTTCCAGAGTTCTGGGTTCCCAGAACAGGAAACGCACCACTTCCGGATCGGAATGGATCTGGTGGAACATTTCAAGGTCCTCTGTCCGAAAAGCCCTGAGGTGAAGACGTGAGGTGTGAAGCTCGGGTATGTGTTGTGGCATAAGGACCATTCTTTTCTGCTGGAGTGTGGAACACATCGGCAAAATAGCATAAGGAAAGCTACAGAGGGTTTCGCGTCACCCACCTGCCAAAGTCCAGAGCTGGTCCACTCACAGAATGTCTTTCTGGTGGCGGGTGGGAGTTGCAAGATGCAAACGCCGGTGGACCCCAGAGCTGCCCTGGGGTCCACCGGTGGGTCCACTGAAATCATTTGACTGCTTTTGGTGGGTGCAACACACGAGGGCGGATGCTTTGCTGAAGCAGGTCCCAGAGGATCAGCACCATCACCAGCACCAGCCAGAACCGGGCACCTTCATCGGTGGCAGGCTGGAGGAAGATGTTTCCTTTGATCACCCAGGATGCGAGGAGCAACAAAAAGCCTACGCCTGTTGCTGCATCCATCCTGCGGGTCAGGATCGTCCAGCGTCCCTCACGCCACACCGCAGTGTGGATGGCAAAAGAAGCGGTCCACAGGAAGACAGCCAGCATCCCCTGCACAGGCAGAAAATCCGGGTGGAAAGCCAGCACTGCAGGCAGGACCCCTGGCAGGGATTGGATCAGGGTCGGCAAGAAGACCATCATCAGCACAGCCAGAGCGAACCCCACCAGGCCCACCGTCCACACAGGTCTGGACACCCGATCCGTCTGAAGGCCACGAGGAGACCACTGGGAGTGAAACAGGCCCCGGAGTTTCAGAGAACGCTCCAGCAGAGAAAACATCACCACAAAACCTGGAATCCAGAAAGCGCCAAGTCCAGGTCCAAACCACCAGGCTGCGATGGACTGACCTGCAAACACTGCAGGCAGGGTCAGGGCCCATTGCAAGGCCATTCCAGTCAGGGAGACCAGCAGAAAGGGTCGAAGCTGGTTTCCAGGCAGGAAGGCAGGGACAGCAGGCAGGTACCTCTGGGCCACTTCGGAGGGGTGACCGAAACGCCTCAGCATGTCCAGGGTCATGGAAGCTGTGGGAGCTGTGCCCTGCTGCTGGGCCTGCTCTTGCAGCATTTCGGTCAGCAGGCCACGCAATTCAAACCCTGTTTCGTTGCGGTCTCTGTGGGGCAGGTGCCGGATCACATCCCGAACATAGGCTTCGATGATCTCCTGTGGGTTCATGCGTTTTCCTCCTTCAGCAACCCTCTCAGGGATGCGTTTAAGGCCTGCCAGGATGCCGTGAGTTGCCCAAGCAGGGTTTCACCCTGGGCATTCAACTGGTAATAGCGTCTGGGTTGACCATCATCCGTGCGCCATTCGGACTGCAGATAACCCTGACCCTCGAGCCGACGCAGCAATGGATAGAGGGTTCCTTCTTCGATGGGAAGGTCATGGTGCGCAAGGGCCTGACGCAGGGAGTACCCGTACTGCGGCTTTTTCAGCTGGGAAAGCACTGCCAGCACCAGCACGCCCCTGCGCATTTCAAGTTCCAGTTTGGGAGAGGGAACCTCCTGCATCTTCACTGTGTGTCACCTCATGCTGTTTATCACATGGTACAGTGCGGCACACAGTATGTCAATGTGACCTGCCTGGAATGCCCTCACAGTCAGACCAAAGAAAAAGCCCCCTTTTTGGGGGCCACAGAAAAAACAGGGTCAGAACGTCAACCCGAGAAAAGCTTTTCGTTTTTCAAACCACTTGAGGCCCAGTTCAATGGCGGTTTCCAGACTGCTTTCGGGGTACCAGCCGAGTTCCGTGTTGGCCCGTGCAGGGTTGGCGTACGCTCCGGCCACATCTCCAGGGCGAGGAGGGGCAAGCTCTTTTTTGATGGGATGCCCGATGACATTTTCGAAAGCCTGCACCAGTTCGAAAACCGTGGTGCCGTTTCCGGTCCCGAGGTTGTACACCCGGTACTTTTCAGTGGTGTACTCACTGAAGACCCGGTCAAACTCCAGGACAGCTTTGATATGGGCTTTGGCCAGGTCCCAGACATGAATGTAATCCCGGATTCCCGAACCGTCACGGGTGGGCCATTCGGTGCCCGTGATGTAGAAGTTCTGACGCAGGGTGTGTGCCTCGATGATCTTGTCAAGGGCGTGCGAAACGCGCTCCAGTTGCTGTCCACTGCGCAGTTTGGGGTCTGCACCGATGGGGTTGAAGTACCTCAGGGTGATGGCACGGAAATCATACGCACGGGTGAAATCTTCCAGCGCCAGTTCCATGCAGAGTTTGGTGCGTGAATAAGGACTGCTGGGTTTGAGAGGAGAAGCTTCATCCACAGAAAAGCCTTCCACCACATCATAGAGGGAGGCCGTAGAACTGAAGATCACCCGGTCACAGCCCACCTGCATCAGGGCATCAAAGAGGTCAAGAGATTTCTGCACATTGGCCCGGTAGTACCCCAGCGGGTTTGCGGTGGATTCGGGCACCAGAATCAGTGCAGCACAGTGAATGGTGGCGTAAATGTCCGGGTGGTCTTTGAAAATGCGTTTGATCAGGTCCTGATCTGCAATGTCACCCTGGTAAAAGATCCGGTCCTGCACAAATTCCTGGCGGCCCCGAATCAGGGAGTCCAGCACAATTGGGGTGTGTCCCTGATCGAGCAGTGCCGAGCAGATGGTGCTTCCGATGTATCCTGCGCCTCCAGTGACCAGTACTTTCATATCTTTCACTTCCTTCGTTTCTTTTCGAAGTATAACAGGTCCATCCACAGGTCTCAATCCTGCTGTCCCCTCAGACATCACGCTGTACAAACAAGCTGCTTGTTTATAATGTGAAACTCATGATAGATCCACTCTTGATTCTGTATCGACCCCAGCAATTCTACCGGAAGCTTTTTGAATCCTGGCCGCAATTCGGAAAGCTCATGGCCACCATCGGACTGACCATGCTGGTGTGGGGCGTGTGCCAGTATGTGACCAGCAAACTGCTGATGCACCAGCTCGGTCTGGATCAGGCCTTCCGTGCACCTGAAGGGGTTGCTGCAGGCGCAGGGATTTTTCAGGCCATGTGGATTTTCTTCTGCTGGTTGATGCTTTCAGTGGCGGTGGCACTGGGAGCCACTTTCCATGCCCGCCCCTTCGAAACCACAGGCTACGCGCTTGCTGTCTCCATCCCGGTGGTGCTGGTCTCCATGTTGATACAAATGCTGGTGATCTCTGGCTTACCGGCCATCACACCTGCCGAGATGCAAAGCATTCTCAACCACCAGAATGGAACACTGATCGGCAAACTGGTGATTCACGCGGAAGAACTGTACGTTCGCCATCCTCTGGTGATCACCTCCCAGATCCTGATGCTGGGAACGGTGCTCTGGCAGGTGTGGGTGATTCAGCAGGCCCTGCAGGTCTCTGATGTCCCAACAATGCGCCGCATCGTCTTCAGCACAGTGCTGGCGGTGGTTTTTGGACTGCTGCAATACAATTTCTCTCCACACTGGCGGATTCTGCAGGAGGGTGTTCTCAGGACCATCACCCAGCCTGAATTCCAACAGGTCCCACCAAAGGGTGGATCTGAACTTTAAAAAAAGAACCCCAGATTGGGGTTCTTTTCATTGCATCAAAATTCAGCCCTGAAAGGCCACTCGACCATTCACCAGGGTCAGAACAGGCCATCCGTACAGTTCGTCACCAGCCCAGGGGCTGAATCTGGCCTTGCTCTTGAAGGATTTTGGATCAACCGCCTTGCTGTTTTCCAGATCGAGCAGCACCACGTCTGCCACCGCCCCTTCTTCAAGGCTGGGGACCTCCCAGTTCATGACCCGGGCGCAGCCTGCAGTGAACAGATCGAGCAGTTTCTCCAGGGAGATTTTTCCGGTCTTCACAAAACGGGTGTACATCAGGGGAAAGGCCACTTCGATGCTGGGGATGCCAAACGGAGCTTCCAGCATGTCTTTTTCTTTTTCGGCCTGGGTGTGGGGGGCATGGTCGGTGGCAAGGCAATCCACAGTACCATCCAGCAGGCCTTCAAAAAGGGCTTCTGCATCCTGCTGGGTACGCAGGGGTGGTGCCACTTTGTACATGGCATCAAAGCCACGCAATGCCTCATCGGTGAGGGTCAGGTGGTGGGGGCACACTTCACAGGTGACAGGGGCTCCTGCCTTTTTGCCCTGACGGACAATTTCCAGTGCGCGTGCAGTGGACAGGTGCTGGATGTGCAGTCTGGCCCCGGTCAGGAGGGCAATTTCCACATCGCGGGCCACACGGGCAGCTTCTGCAGCCGCAGGATTTCCAGGCAGGCCCAGTTCCTGAGACACCACCCCTTCATTCATCACCCCGTCCTGACGCAGGGTGGCGTCTTCAGCGTGCACACTCACCAGCAGACCCAGACCACTGGCGTACTCCATGCCCCGGCGCAGCACATTGGCGTTCTCGTTGGTGCGCCCATCATCGGTGAACATGGCTGCACCTGCATCTTTGAGTGCAGCCAGATCTGCCAGGGTCTCCCCTTTCTGGCCCCGGGTGAGGGCAGCAGCAGGCTTCAGGCGGGCAAAACCCAGCCTGTCGGCTTTCTGAATCAGGGAAGTCACAATCCCGGGATCATCCACCACAGGACTGGTGTTGGGCATGCTGACCACCGTGCCATACCCTCCAGCAGCAGCAGCAGCAAGGCCAGAAGCCAGGTCCTCTTTCTGCTCCTGTCCAGGCTCCCGCAGGTGTGCATGGAGTTCAATCAGGGCAGGAGCAACCGTGGCCCCTTTGCCATCGATGGTTTCACTGGCACTTTCACTTAAATTCCAGCCCCTGATTTTGCCGTCTTCAATGAAGAGGCTTTCCAGGGTGTCACTGCCCACACGTTTGATGTTTTTGATTTCCAGCATCATGTTCTCCAACCCCTCTCCTGTCAGGAGAGGAAAGCAATGTGAAACGAGCGCGGTGAGGTCAGCGCGGTGAGGTCATTTCTTCCCGACCAGCAGGTGGTAGAGCACGCTCATGCGGATGGCCTGACCGTATTCGACCTGGGCAATGATCCGGCTGCGTTCACTGTCCGCGAGGCTGCCAGAAATTTCCAGGTCCCGGTTCATGGGGCCAGGGTGCAGCACAATGGCGTGGTCTTTTGCGAGTTCCAGCAAGCGTTCATTCACCTGGTAGGTCAGTGCATATTCACTCATGCTGGGCAGGAAACCACCGTTCATGCGTTCCTGTTGCAGACGCAGGGCCATCACGACATCGGCATCCTTCACGGCTGCCTGCATGTCGTTGGTGAGCTTCACGCGGCCTTTTTGCAGTTCTTTTGGAAGCAGGGTGGCAGGTCCGCACAGGGTCACGTCTGCACCAAGCAGATCGAGCAGTTCTGCATTGCTGCGGGCCACGCGGGAGTGCAGGATGTCCCCGACGATGGTGACTTTGAGGCCTTCGAGCTTGCCAAATTCCTTCAGCATGGTGTAGGCGTCTAAAAGTGCCTGGGTGGGGTGGGCGCGGCGTCCATCTCCAGCGTTGATGGTGGATTTGCCGCTGAACTTCGCCACCTGATGGGCAGCACCTGAGGCGTGGTGGCGCACGATGAAAGCGTCCACCTTGTAGGCGTTCAGGGTTTCGATAGTGTCGCGCAGGGATTCACCTTTGGAAAGGCTGCTGGCTCCAGCAGCGAAGGTGAGCACATCTGCACTCATGCGGCGTGCTGCGAGTTCAAAGCTGGTGCGGGTGCGGGTGGAGTTCTCGAAGAACGCTGTACACACGGTGATGCCCTGCAGTGCTGGGACTTTTTTGACCGGGCGTTCCAGCACTTCTTTCATGACGTCGGCGGTCTCCAGGATGCCCTGAATGCCTTCAACCGTCCAGCCCTGGAAATCCAGCAGGTGTTTTACTCCAGTTCCCATAATTCCACCACATCCTCACCATCGGTTTCGGCAAGTTTGACTTTCACGACCTCGGTTTTGCTGGTCGGCAGGTTTTTTCCCACGTAATCTGCGCGGATGGGCAGTTCGCGGTGTCCTCGGTCCACCATCACGGCAAGCTGGATGCTCTTGGGGCGGCCCAGGTCGGTCAGTGCGTCCAGGGCAGCACGGATGGTGCGGCCCGTGAAGAGCACATCGTCCAGCAGCACGATTTTCTTGGTGCCGATGTCAAAGTTGATTTCGGTCCTGCGGATGATCGGCTGGCGACTGATCTCCGAGAGGTCATCGCGGTAGAGGGTGATGTCCAGTTTGCCGGTGGGCACCTGGATGCCTTCCAGTTCAGCGATTTTCTGGGCCAGTTGTTCGGCCAGCGGAATGCCACGGGTGTGGATGCCCACCAGGGCAAGGTCCGTTGCACCCTTGTTGCGCTCGAGGATCTCGTGGGCGATGCGCGTCATGGCGCGTTTCATTTCGTGAGCATCCAGAATCTGAGCTTTATAGTGCATTTCGCCCTCCGTTGGCACAAAAAAACGCGCCTGGGCTGACTGCCCGGCGTGGTGTAGGGGATGTG
The DNA here is from genome assembly GCF_007990775.1 of Deinococcus cellulosilyticus NBRC 106333 = KACC 11606. NCBI lineage: Bacteria > Thermotogati > Deinococcota > Deinococci > Deinococcales > Deinococcaceae > Deinococcus > Deinococcus cellulosilyticus. The sequence continues at coordinate 114,350 of NZ_BJXB01000016.1, forward strand.
TTCACATTGTCCTCCTTTTCGCCTCTCTGGACGATGGCAGCCTCACAGGACTGCATTAAAGGTCAACACAGGATAACACGCCTCTTTGAAACTGAGAAGCCCCTGAATTTAGACTTCTGGTGCAGCAAAAAGCTGGCCTCCGACCCGCATCAAGATGCATGTCTGTGCATTTTTTTACTGATCTGAGTTCAACAATTGTTGATTTGCCTGATCTGCATCAAAGTCCCCTTGACAGGACTTTGTAAGAGTTGAACATTTAGGATACATTTGTACAATCCTGAGGTCAGTCACCTATACAATGGGTGGCCACATCTTGCGTCCCATCATCCAAACCTCATGTTGCAGACATCAGCACCATCCACAGGGGGGATATGTTTTTCAGCCGTAAAGCACCACAGCAAAATGGGTTGCCTGCACACTTTCTGCCCAAGAATTCAAAGCTGCACGATGTGCTCTTCAACCTGCCCGACAGCTGGCAGGTGCGCGAGAACCTGCAGATCGGACACGTGCCAGGTTGCACGGTGGTGGTTTCAGAAACGGGCATCTTTGTGCTGTATCCACAAGACATCAGTGGTGTGATTCTGCACAACCCCCGTTCCCTCATTGTTTCTGAGCAGAACCTCAATCCCCAGTTGCAGATGGCCCAGCAGAGTGCCCAGACCCTGTCTCGCATGCTGAAAGAGCGGGTGCATGCGGTGATGCTCTTCAAACAACTGGTGGAACCTGAGGAATTGAAAGCAAAGGCCCTCAACCCCAACACCAACCGGGAATGGGAAGTGGAAAACGTCAAAGTGGTCACCTGGGAGAGTCTGAAATTGTATTTGCTGACCTTCAGCCGCAAAATCTACACCCCCGAGCAGGTGATCCAACTGAGCCGCAAGATCAAGGAACTCGCTGGTTGATGTCAGTTTTGCCATACACGCTGTCCAGCAGGTCTTTCTGAATCTCTGGACAGCGCCACTTTTCTTCTGCCCAAAAGCCGATAGAATGGGCCCATGACCCGGGCCATCATGTTGCAGGGACAGCGCATCCCCTATGTTCTCAAACGTTCTGCGCGCAAAACCATCGGCCTGAAGGTGGCCAGCGGAAAACTGGAGGTGTCCGTTCCGAAAGCCGTGACCGTCAAATTAGTGGAGCAGATCCTGCAGGAAAAACAGCAGTGGATTCTGCAGAAAGTTCAGGAAACCCACGGGGCCAACTGGGAATTGCAAGACGGACTTTCCGGGTTTGTGGCCGGGCAGCCTGTGACTTTCCGCATTGTGGAAAGAGTAGGCGTGGTCCAGCAGGGCACAGACCTGCTGATCTCTTCTGTGGACCCCAAAGCCGCCCTGAAAAGTTTCCTGATCCGCAAAGGACCTGAACTGCTTGCCTCAAGGGTCCAATTCTGGGCCGAAAAAATCGAAGTGAAACCTGTGAAGCTCCGGGTGACCCGTGCACAGCGTCGCTGGGGCAGCATGAACGCAAAAGGGGTTCTGGCCCTGTCTGTGGGCACTTTGTTGCTGGAACCCGAACTGCTGGATTACGTGATTGTGCACGAGCTGTGTCACCTGCACCACCTGAACCACAGTGCAGAGTACTGGGCGTGTGTGGAGCGCTTTCTGCCCGATTTTGAAAGCCGCCACATGCGGGTCAAACAGCAGGGTGGCATTCTGGGTGGGCTCTTCTGAAAAGAAGAACCTGAAGGTCTTCCTTCAGGTTCTCTGGTGCAGATTTCAGCTCGAAATCAGTGGTGGCCGTGGCTGTGGGTGTGGTCGGTGTCGGTTTCTGCCCGATCTCCCGCCTGCAGGGCCCGCACCAGGCCGAGGGTTCCAAGGTAGCCGCCAAGCAGCACGCCAATGATGGTGATGATCACTTGCCAGGTCGTCATAATTCCTGTTTACTCTAGCACGTCCGGGACATTTGCCTGTGAGCTGTCCCTGAACGGGTTCTTATGGGGATGTTGAGCTAGACAGCAGGTGAGGCTCAGGTGCAGCGTTTCTGCAGATGCAGCACCCCTAAACGTTTCAAAGCCTCTACAAATTGAGCAAAACTTTGTACAGCAAAGGGTACTGGACAGGAAAATCTTCTCCCAGGATGATTCTGGCATGCTCTGTGATCTGCAAATCCTCGGTTGCTGAACCCAGAAAATAATGATCAAGAGCCAACGAATTGAATTCAGACAACTCCAGCAGGGTGTGTGGCTCGTGGTTTGCTCCTGTGGAGATCCCTGTTACCTGCACCCCTCTGGCCGTCAAAAAAGCAGCAAGTTGACGGGCCAGGCCTGGAAGTTCACTGCTGTTGACCACCTCAGCGCTGAAAGGCTGCTTGAACATCGCAGGGAAAAGTTCCATGGCAAACCGGGAACGGTCTGCTTCCAGCAAAGTGGTCCCTGCAACTTCACGCACGGAAAACTGAACCGACTTGATGCGCTTGCTGGAAGCGTAAGGAAAGTATCCCAGCAGTGATCTCACATCAAGATCTGTCTGCGTTCTTTTTAAGAGCTCTCCCAGAGACCCCACCAGGGCCAGAGCATGTTGAGGTTGCTTGACGCGCCCCATCAATTGTCTCAGGGCCTCGCGTTGCCGCTGGGTGCGTCCATAATCGTCCCCGGCACCTTTGCGCACCCTCAGATACAACACGGCCTCCTGCCCTGCAAGGTGGTGGGAACCAGCTGCCAGTTGAAAATTCACACCAGCAGCATGGTCGATCCATTTCATTCCAGGGACTGGAACCTGAACATCCAGCCCTCCCAGCCGATCCACAATCTGGGCAGCCAATTCAGTGTCGATCACAGCATGATGGTGAATGGCAATGCCTGTGAGATCTTGCAGGTCCTGTTTCAGCAAGGGCATGCCTCCCATCCCGTAAGAAGTGTTGATTCTGCGGTTGGTATGCAGGACCCGGATGTCCCTGGGAACACTCACCACCTGCACTGCATTTCCCGGCAAGGTGGTGATCAAGAGCAGGGTATCTGTATGCCCTCCAGAGGTCATGCGTTCTGTCCCAGACGTGCAACGCTGTGCCGGAACAGACACCGAACCTTCCTTGCAATAGGCCACTTCAAGCCCTGCCAGCAGCAAGGTCTGGTTTTCCAGACGGGTGGATTGTGTGGCGATTTCATTGACCACCATCACATAAATCAATCCAGAGAACACCACAAGCAGAAATAGGATCACCCACAAGATGGGCCTACGTTTTTTGCGAGGGATTTCAAATTCCATGTCAACCATTTGATTCATCCTGCTTCGGTAGAATTGCTGTATTCGCTAGAAATGAGTGTACTGCAGAACCAGCTCAGGCAGTAGAATGCACCTGATGAAAACGCTTTACACCATCAGCATCATGCTCCTGTCAGCTGCACATGCCGTTTCGCTGCAGGGTGCGGGTGCCTCCTTCCCCTATCCTCTCTACAGCAAATACTTTGCTGAGTACAAAAAACTCAGAAACATCGAGGTGAATTACCAGAGCATTGGGTCTGGAGGTGGTCAAAGGCAGATCCTGCAGCAGACTGTGGACTTTGGGGCCAGCGATCAGCCAATGAGTGACCGTGATCTCAGGAAGGCCCTTCCGGGCAACAAACTGCTGCACATTCCCACTGCCCTCGGGGCAGTGGTGGTCACCTACAACCTGCCCGGGGTGAAAGCCCGACTCCAATTCGATGGGAAAACCCTCTCCAGCATCTTCATGGGGGACATCCGCCTGTGGAATGATGCAGCCATCGCCAAATTGAACCCTGGAGTGAAGTTGCCTCCCCTGCCCATCTCGGTGGCCAGACGGGCAGACAGCAGTGGGACCACCTACATCTTCACGGACTTTCTCTCCAAAATCAGTCCAGGGTTCCAGAAGAAGGTGGGCCGTTCTCAGGAGCCCAACTGGGGCAACTACACCATCGGTGCAAAGGGAAATGATGGAGTCACTGCGGTGGTGAAACAAACTCCGGGGTCCATTGGCTACGTGGAGTTGCTGTATGCGGAACAGAACCATCTGTCTTACGCCCTGATTGAGAACAGGGCTGGAAAATTCATTGATGCCAGTGCTGGCAGTGTGGCCTCTGCGGCAAAAGACATCAAATTGCCTCCTGATGCGAGAATCAGCATCACCAACAGTCCTTCTCCAAAGGGCTATCCCATCAGTGCCTACACGTATCTGCTGGTCTTTCAGGACCAGTCCTACAACAAACGCACCATAGAGACTGCAAAAACCCTGAAGAACATGCTGAACTGGGTGGTGCAAGATGCCCAGAAGTACAACGAGCCCATGGGTTACGCAAAACTGCCTGCGGATGCCCAGAAACTGGCCCTGAAGATCATCTCCAGCATCAAATTCGGCAGCAAGACCCTTTAAGAATTGCTGTCATCCCGGGTGAAACTCATAACCTGGCGCTGTGATGGCGTGGAGCGATCAGCTTTCAGCCCTCAGCCATCAGCAAAAGAAATCCCAATGCTTTTGCAGCAGGCCAAAAATGGGCCTGTCCTGTGCTGGAGAGAGAAACATCTTTGTATCTGACTGAAGTAAAAGCACACCTGTGTTTTGATGCTGACCGCTGAGCGCTGATGGCTGACAGCTTTCTACAGGAACAATGCCCCATCAACGACTTTGGCGCTCACCCCGGCCATTCCCCCTTTCCAATATGTCTAAACATGTGCATAATGGGACAAATCTCCAGAGGGGGTGGGTGCTGTGGAAGGGTACATCAGGGCTGCATTGGGACAGGAAAACGTCGATCTGCTGATCAGGAATGCCCGCATGGTCAGCGTGCTCACCCGGGAAATTCTGGATGTGGATGTGGCGATTCATCAGGGCCGTTTTGTGGGCTTTGGAGGAGAGTATCAGGCCCAGGAGACCCTTGATGCCCGGGGTGCTTACCTTGCTCCCGGGTTCATTGATGGACATGTCCACATCGAATCCAGCATGCTGGCTCCATCCAGTTTTGCTGCAGCGGTGCTTCCCCACGGAACCACCACCGTCATTGCCGAACCCCATGAGATTGTGAATGTGCTGGGGTTGAAGGGCCAGAGCTGGATGCTTGAAGCAGGCCGGTCTTCAGGGATGCGGGTGCATGTGAGCACCCCTTCTTGTGTTCCTGCCAGTGTGTTTGAAGCAGGATGCACCCATCTGAAGGCAGAGGACATCGCTGAAGCCCTCAGGGAAAAAGGCTCTCTGGGGCTTGCAGAGATGATGAATTACCCGGGCGTCCTGAGTGGAGATGCTGGTGTGTGGTCTGTGCTGGAAGCTGCACGAGGCCACAGAATTGATGGGCATGCCGCTGGGCTCTCAGGCCAGAGGCTGCAGGCCTATGCCAGTGCAGGCATCCATTCCGACCATGAGGCCGTGACCCCGGAGCAGGCCTGGGATCGTCTTCGTGCAGGCATGTGGCTGATGGTCCGGGAAGGCAGTGCTGCCCGCAACCTGAAAGACCTCATGCCCGTGCTCAAGAAAGAGCCCAGACGGGTCATGTGCGTGACAGACGATGTGGATGTCAAGGAACTGCTGGCCCTGGGTCATCTGGACCGGGTCCTGAAGCTGGCTGTCGCAGAAGGTCTGGACCCCATTTATGCCCTCAGTCTGGTGACCTGCAATCCAGCAGAATACTGGGGTCTGCACGATCTGGGGGCCATTGCTCCTGGATACCGGGCTGATTTTGTGCTGCTGGAGGATCTGCAGGACTTCACGGTTCTGGACACCTACGTGGATGGGAAGCCCGCCCAGGCTGGAACCGTGACCCCTGAGCTTCTGGGTGGAGGGGTGAAACTGGGCAAAGGCTGGGACCAGGTCACTTTCCCTGTGGCAGAGCACCATCCAGTGATCGGGGTTCAGGCCACCCAGATTGAAACCCGCAGCCTTGCCTCTGGCAGCAGCGATGGGGTGAAACTGGTGGCCATTGAGCGCCATCTGGGTGAAGAAACGTATGCCAGTGCCTACACATCAGGCATTGGCCTGAAGCGAGGAGCCATCGGGTGCACCATCCAGCATGACGCCCACAATCTGATGGTTGCGGGCGTCAGCGATGACGACATCCGCCTGTGTGCACGGGTGATCGAGGAGATGCAGGGAGGCGTGGCGGTGATTGCTGATGGTGAGGTCAGGGCCAGACTTCCCCTGCCCATTGGAGGCCTGATGAGCCCCCTGCCGCCTCAGGTGGTGGCTGCTCTGCAAGACGAGATCGAGCGTGCTGCCCATGCCCTGGGTTGCGAGCTTCCCCATCCCATCATGACCCTGGCCTTTTTGGGCCTCAGTGTGATTCCATCGCTGAAACTGACCCCTCTGGGTCTCTTTGATGTGGAAAGGTTTGAGTTGATCCAGTAGACTGAGAGAGATCGAACCTGAGTAAGGACTATTCGTACCAAAGTACGACATCTCGGGTTCACTGCTGGAGGCAACATGATCTACCGGAACTTTGGAACAGCAGGCTTTCAGGTCTCCGCTCTGGGATTTGGCGCAGGCCACATCGGCTGGGACCAGCTCGATGAAAACTTCGTGGGCTCACTCCTCAACGAGGTGGTCAATGCTGGCATCACCCTGATAGACACTGCCCGGGGCTACGACCTCTCTGAGGAACGGATTGGGCGGCACCTGTCCTGGCGCAGAGGGGATTTCATCCTCTCAACCAAGGGAGGCTATGGGGTCGAAAACACCCCGGACTGGACCCGTGAAAACATCCACCGGGGGGTGGACCGTGCCCTGAGAACCATGCGCACCGATCACCTCGACATCTTCCACCTGCACTCCTGCCCTCTCGGAACCCTCCAGGACGAAAAGCTGCTGAAGGCCCTGCAGGAAGTCAAAACCCAGGGCAAGGTCCGGGCTGTCGCTTACTCCGGCGAAAACGAGGCCCTGGAATGGGCTGTTCAATCTGGCGTTTTCGACAGCATCCAGTGCAGTGTCAACCCCTTTGACCAGCGGAGCATTCCCCTGCTTTCCACCGCAAAAGACAGGGGCATGGGAGTGATTGCCAAGCGTCCGCTGGGCAACGTCCCCTGGACTTATGCAGAACGACCCACAGGACAGTATGCCGAAGAGTACTGGCTGCGCATGCAGGCCATGGGATACACCCCTCCCATACCCTGGGATGAATTTGCCCTCAGGTTCACCGTGTTCACCGAAGGGGTCAGCAGTGCAATTGTGGGCTCCAGAAACCTGCAAAACATCTTGCGCAACATTGAAATCCTCGAACAGGGACCACTGGGATCAGAGGTTTATCTGGAAATGCGCGAAGTTTTTGAAGCGCACGATCAGGAGTGGATCGGGCAGGTGTAAATCCAAAAGAAATCCCCTGCTTGTCGCAGGGGATTTGAGTTCAATCGGCAGAGTTCGGGGTGGGCTGGGGGTTGTGGTGTTGCTCCAGGGCCTCCCAGAAGTGGTCCTCCATGGGACTGGCTTTTTCCCCAAATTCGTTTTTGCTGTTCCAGGTCACAAAATAGAAGGCCAGACCGTAAGAGATCAGGTTCATGACAATGCTGATGGGGCGCATGGCCGCATCCACCCCCGCCTTCTGGGCATTGAATTCCTTGGTCCCGAAGTCCGCAATCACGTTTTTGTAATTCATGATGAAGTTGATGGCACCGTTGAGCAGGGCCTCCACCATGATGATGATCGTCCCGGTGATCACAGCCTTCTGGATGGCAGAGGAAGCCACAAACTTCTGGTAGAGGGCTTTCTTGGCATCATTGTCGGGGTTGAGGATCATCTTCATCAGTTCGCCAAAGAAAGGGCGGTTCATGGCCAGTGAAATGGCCGCAATGATGAAGATGACGATGTGGGCGTAAGAGTCACGCAGTGCAAATTTCCAGCCATCCACCTGCAGAAAAGCCAGTGCACCGTTCAGGAGGGCACTTGCAGCAGCCACGATGGTGTAGGGATTGATGACACGGGTGCGGTAAAAATCAATCAGGATATATGCGGTCGGAATCAGGGCAGCCACAATGTAGGCGTTGCGGGCACCCCACTGTTCAGAAAAAGAAAAGCCTGTTTTGAACAGGTTGTCACTCAAGAGCATCAGGGGGATGGCCAGAGTGAAGATGAGGTCAACGACGATCTTAGGTACTTTCACGTATTCTAGATTACCCGAAAAGGTTAAGACTACACTGAAGGCCATGCAAACTTTTTTGAGGACTTTGTTTCCACAAACCTGTCCGGGATGCCACCGGCCCCTGAAAGACCATCAGGCGGTCTGTCCGGAGTGCACCCCAAAAACGGCTCACCTGACTTCCGAAAGCGTCCTCCGGGACACCAGTGAACCCCATCTGGTCTATCTTGGACCTGCAGAGGGCAAACTGCGCCGCATGGTGCATGCCCTCAAATACCACCACAACCACAAAATCGCGCAGTCTGTGGCACCTGCTCTGAGCCGCAGCATCCCTCAAAGCTGGAAGCTGGATGTCATCTGTCCGGTTCCTCTTCACCCCAGACGGGAAAGAGAACGCGGGTACAACCAGAGCCGCCTGCTTGGAGAGGCCATTGGTGCCCGTCTGGGCGTGTCCACCCGTGACCTGCTGAAACGTGTGGTCTACACCCACCAGCAGGCCAGACTCCGCCAGCAGGAGCGCAACCACAACATGAACGGGGTCTTTGCCCTGAATGCCTCTGTCCAGAACCTGAATGTTCTGCTGGTCGATGATGTGCTCAGCACCGGAGCGACTCTTAATGCATCTGCTCAAATCTTACAGCAGGGAGGCGCAAACGCAGTGTACTTTCTGGTTATCGCACGTTGAGGGTGCGATGTGGAGGCATGATGTGGAGAGTCAGGTGGGTGGTCACCGTTTTGTTGCTCGGGTTTGCTCAGGCCCAGATGGTGCTGGATTTTGACAGGGGTGACAGCAAGACGCATCAAACGACCCAGCAGGTCCTCTCCAAAAGCCAGTATCTGAAAAATGTGGTGCGGCATTTCAATGACGGACTGAAACTGCCCCAGAAAATCACCCTGCAATTTCTGTCCTGCAAGCAGGAAAATGCCTTTTACGATCCCAAAAAGAACCTGATCCAGATGTGTTACGAGCTGATTGACACTTACGGGCGGCTTGAAGGGACAGGTAAAAATTCAGAGAAACAGCTGCTGAATGCCACGCTCTTCACCCTGGTGCATGAAATCGGGCACGCCCTGATTGACCAGTTGAAACTCCCTGCCACCGGTCGGGAAGAAGATGCGGTGGACCAGTTTGCCACCCTGGCCCTGATCGCCCTGGAAGATGAAGACGCCCTGCTGAGTGGCCTGCTGCAGTTCACTTTTGAGGCCAGCGAGGAAACCAGACAGCTGGATTTTGGTTTTGCAGATGCCCATGCCCTCGGTGCCCAGCGGCTGTACAACCTGGTGTGCCTGATGTACGGCAGTGACAAAAAAGCATACCGTGACCTGCCAAAGCAATTCAAAATTCCTGAAAACCGTCTTGCCCAGTGTGCAGAGGAACATCAGGATGCCCTTTATGCCTGGAGCACCCTGCTGAAACCCCATCTGAAAGATCTCAAAAAGCCCCTGTTCTGATCAGCAACAGCAAAAAAGCAGCCCTCAATGAGGACTGCTCTGGAATTTTCACAGCTGGGATTACAGGGCTTTCTCGCCTGCGGGGACCTCAAAAGGAATCCAGTTTGCCACCGGAGGCAGGGGGCAGGACCAGCTTTCGTCATAGGCACAGTAGGGGTTGTACGCCATGTTGAAATCCAGCAGCACTTCGTCCCCGTCCAGTGGGGCATCGATGTAACGGCCTCCGCCATAGGTGGTGTGCCCATTGGTCTTGTCCTTGAAGGGAACAAACAGGCGCTGGGGATCGTCCTCTTCCACGGGGACATAGAGTTCAATCCGGTGCACCCCCTGAGGAAAGGGCACATCCACATAACCCCACACCTGATATTCGCGCATCTCTTCGGTGTTGGTCTGAATTTCGATGATCCTCAGGGTCTCGTCGTGGTCGGCTTGCAGCCTGAAAGTGTAGTCCTCATCGACAGGATAATACTTGAGGCCAGAAAAACCCTGTTTTTTCTCACTGCTGAGGGGACTGTGGGGCCCCTTGAAGTGTGCGTCTTTGCGCTCCCGGTAATGTTGGATGTCAGTCATAAGTGTACGGTGGCGGTTCTCCCCTGGTAAGCCACGGTGTCCCCATCGCGCAGTTTTCTGCGGCGGCGGGTTTCCACCTGATCGTTGACTTTCACCAGACCACTCTGAATCACGACCTTGGCGTGGCCGCCCGTCTGCACCCAATCGTGCAGCTTCAGCCAGTCTTGCAGGTCCATGGTGCCTTCCATTCAGCCCATCCTAGCACACTTCATTCCTGGCACAACGAGAGCAAAGTCACCGGGTGTAGAGCTGTTGAAACAGCGCATAATCCTGATCGTTCACCGTGCCATCCTGGTTCAGATCACCCTTCTGGGGGTTCTCCACTCCCATGTTTTTGGCCAGGATGATCAGATCCAGCAGGTCCACACGGTCATCTCCGTTGAAATCCCCCTTGCTGGCAAACTGGGTTTTCAGGGCCATTTTGTCCTGTTCGGTCAGGGTGCGTTCTTTGGGGAGCACTGTTGGATCAGGGAGTTTGAGCAGTTTCGCTGCTTCCACCCGCCAGATCAGGTCCTGGGAGAGGGTGGTCGCCGTGTTGATCCACACCTGCCGTTTGTTGCCAGATGTGAGGGTGCGGCTTCCAGCATCTGGATTGAAGGGGATGTCCGTTTCGGTCTGGAACTGGGTGTCGGCACTGGCCACAAACTCCGCTTCAAGAGGCACCCGGTCATGTGAAAACACCTTCAGGGCATTCTGGAAGGGTGCCCTCAGGGCCTCAGGAACAGTCACCGGGATTTTCACCACCGGAAATTTGGGGGTTTCCGGAGCAGGCTGGGCAGGTTGTTCTGTGGCAGGGTTGGGAGCCGTTGCTGGAGAGGTCGGGGCAGGTGCAACGGGGGTCTGTTCCTGGGCCGGGTCAGCAGGCGTTTCCCCGGCATCCTCGGGACTTTCATCGGGGTTGGCAGGTGTTTCCTGTTCGGTGCCTGTCCCGGTGGAGGGTTGCTCAGGATTCTGGGTTTCATTCACCGGAGGCTGTCCCCCATCGGCAGGAGGGGTCGTCTGGGCAAAAGCCAGCCCTGAAATCAGCAGGAGGGTCACAAGCCACTTCATAATTTCTCCCGGATGGCGGTTTTGAAAGTGGGGAGTTCATTGTTTTTCAGGTTCAGGCTGTCAACGCCCAGCACCCGACCGTCCTGAATGCGGTACATGCCCTGGTTGAACCCAACAACAGGACTGTCATAGGGGGTTTTGTACAAAAACACCACCCACTCCTCATCTTTGCGGAAAGTGGGGGCTCCTTCCAGGGTCCAGGTGTCGCCGCCCAGCACATTGAAGGAAGGCACATCCTGCACCTGAGGCAAAACATTTGCATTGCCCTTCAGTGTTTCTTTGACACTCAGGGTGTACTGCTGCCACGGGTAATTCTTGCTCTGGATGGTTTTCACATCAACAATGCGCACATGCAGGATCACATCGGCTTTTTTGACCTGCTCTTCAAAAGTCAGGGCACTGACGGTGGTGGCGTGGGCCATGCCCAGGGTCAGGGCAATCAAATAAAGGGAAAAAACGGGTTTCATCATCGTCCTTCGTTGCTGGAATCAGAGGGAGGGGTGGGCTGGGTGGGGCGGTTCTCATCAGGCAATTCTGTCTGAGGGGGGGTTGGGGTGGTTGCAGGAGGGGTCACATTTTCCCGCTCTGTGCTGGAACCTCCACCCATGTTTTCTGAGCCTGTGGGCTCACCCTCAGGGTTGTCTCCAGGTGCAGGATTCTGTGGGCCCGTTGGGGTTGCAGGCTGAGCATCCGGGTCTACGGGATCTCCTGCAGGAGCCTGATTTTCCGTGCTTCCAGCTGGTGTGCTGGTGGATGGGGTGGTCCCGGATGCAGGTGTTTCTCCAGCTTTGGGTGTCTCTGCAGGTTTGGGCGTGGGTGGGGCCGGAGGGGTGACCAGATCTGCACCTGCAAGTTTCTTGGCGTTGCCGTCCCGCAGGTCATAATTGCTGGAGGAAATGGAGGGCACATAAACCCCGGCTTCCTTGTTGGACTCCACTTCCAGAAACAGGGCGTTCTTGTTGCGGAAGAACTTCTGGGTGAAAGCAAAGTCCACGGTGAGCAGGTTGCTTTTGACAAACCAGACCACCAGGGGTTTTCCGGTGGCAGGCTGCACACTTTTCACGGTCAGGCCCTCAGGGAGGGTCATGGTGAATCGACCTCCGGCCACATTTTCCGCATTGTTCAGGACCACAGGAATGCGGGTGGCCGACTTGACGGGGGTCCCTGGCAGTTGCAGGCTCAGGTCTGGTGGGGGTTTGTCGGTGACCACCAGGGTGTATTTCTGGACTTTGGTGGACAGGTTGGCATCGGTCACCTGCACGGTGAAGTTGAAGTTGCCTTTCTCTGTGGGCGTTCCAGAAAGGTTGATCGGAGATGTGTTGGTGAGGGTGACCCCTGCTGGAAGTTTTCCATCCACCAGGGTGACAATGTAGGGTGCAACTCCGCCCAGTACGCCCAGAGGGGCGTTGTAGCTTTCATTGACGATGGCATTGCTCAGGGTGGAGTTGGAGATCCGCAGGCTGTCTTTGGGAAGGTTGGCAGTGTTCTCTGCACCCGAGCAGGCCACCATCAACACCAGGCTTGCGCCCAGAAACCAGTTTCGCATGGCCCCAGTGTACCTGTTTTTTCTGAGGACTCCGGGAGAACCTGGAACTCATGAAGAACCCATCCAGACAGCTGAATAAGGGTTGGTTTTCGGGGGACTGTGGAGTGTTTCAGGGTCAATTGAAAGGTGAAAGCACTCTGTTTGTCTGACGGTCCACAGGATATAATTCCGCGTATGATCAACAGCTGGCAAGTGGGACAGACCCTCCATGGTTATGAAGTCATCCGCATTGCGTCCGTGCCCGATTTGCATGGCACCCTGATCGAACTGCGTCACCGTTCAGGCGCAAGGCACATCCACATTGAACGGGATGACCCAAACCTGACGTTCATGGTGAGCTTCAAGACCATCCCCACCGACGACACCGGGGTGGCGCACATCCTGGAACACCTTGTGCTGGGCGGATCGGAAAAGTTTCCGGTCAAAGATCCGTTCTTCATGATGATGCCCCGTTCTTTAAACACCTTCATGAACGCCCTCACCGGGGACGATGTCACCATGTATCCCTTCTCCACCCGCAACGAGAAGGATTTTTTCAACCTGATGTCCATCTATCTGGACGCGGTGTTCTTCCCCACCCTCGACGAGTGGAAGTTCAAACGGGAAGCCCACCGTTTCGAGTTCACAGATCCCTCCGATCCCCAGTCTCCCCTGACCGTTCAGGGCATCGTGTACAACGAGATGAAGGGAACGCGGGCAGATGCCAACAGTTCTTTCAACAACCTGCTGGGCAAGGCCCTGTATCCTGACCTCACCTATGCACGTGATTCCGGTGGAGACCCTGCGGCCATCGTCAACCTGACCTACGAGCAACTCAAAGACTTCCATGCCCGGTACTACCATCCCAGCAACGCCTACTTCTTCACCTATGGCAACAGCGATCTGGGTGGGATTCTGCAGTTGATTGATGCCTGGGCTCTGGGCAGATTTGAAGCCCAGCCTTTCAACTTCGAAGTGGGTGTGCAGCCCCAGTTTGAAGCACCTGTCACCGTGCGTGAAACCTACCCGAGCAGCGACACGGACCACAAGTCCATCGTGGCCCTGGCCTGGATGACCGCTCCTGCCACCGACCTGTACACCACCCTGAAACTGTCGGTGCTGTCCAGCGTTCTGCTGGGCAACAGTGCAGCCCCCCTTCAGAAAGCCCTGATCGATTCCGGTCTGGGACAGGCCCTGGCTCCGGGCTCTGGATTCAACAACAGTTTTGCCCAGACCCGTTTTGTGGCTGGCCTGAGGGGCACCAACCCTGAAGATGCTCCTGCGATTGAAGCCCTGATTCTGGAGGTGCTGAAGGGTCTGGTGGAACAGGGCATCCCCGATGAGCTGATCGACAGCGCCATCCACAAAATCGAGCTGTACCGCAAGCATGTTTCCAATTCGGGTTATCCTTACAGCCTCAAAGTGGCCTTCAGCTTTCTGTCCGAATGGATGTATGGAGCAGATCCCGTCGAGTCTCTGAACTTCAACCACCACCTGGAGCAGCTTGAAGCCGAGCGCAAAGAGGGCCGTGTGCTGGAAAACCTGATTCGCACGGAACTGCTCGACAACCCCCATAGGGCCCTTGTCATTCTGGAAGCCAGCACCACCCGCGCCCAGGAGGAAGCTGAGCAGGAGCAGAAGTTCATTCAGGAAGCGCAAAGCAAAATGAACGAGCACGACCAGCAGAAAGTCGTTCACGACGCCCTGAAGGTGCTTTCCCTGCAGGATGATCCAGGGAACCTGGACGCCCTGCCCAACCTGGAAATCAGCGACGTGAACACCACCATCCCGGATGTGCCTTACGAGACTTCTGCTTCTGAGGGCACATCTGTTGCACTGGTGCCCCAGCCCACCAACGGTCTGGTCTATGTGGAAGCCCTTCTGTACACCCATCACCTCAATGATGACCAGAAGGACCTGCTGAACCTGCTCTCCACGGCCATCACCCGCTCCGGGGCAGGGGAACGGGATGAGGTGGAACTGGCCCGCCATCTGGAGGCCGTCACCGGAGGGGTTTCCGCCACCATCAGCGTGCATGCAAAACCCGAGAACTCCCTGGTGAGCTCAGAAACCTTCACCCTGTCTGGAAAAGCACTGGTGCGCAACCAGTCTGCCTTGCTGGAAGTGATGCGGGACATGCTGTTTGCCCCCAGATTCACCCCGGGTCGCCTGCGCCAGCTGATCAAGCAGCAACTGGTGGCCCTGGAATCCGGAATTGCCCGGGCAGGGCACTCTTACGCCACCCGCACAGCAGCAAGCCAGTTGAGCCCCGTTGTGGCGCTCAGGGAGCGGCAGGCGGGTCTCACCCAGTTGAATGTGCTGCGCAAGTACGCCAGTGCCAGCGACCAGGAGCTCGCAGACCTGCTCATCGAATTCCAGCAAATTGTAAATGACGCGCTGAGGGGTGGTCTGTGGATGTGCATCACCGCGGAGCAGGAACAGCTTGAGGCCCTGAAGGCAGAATCCCTGCAGCTGTTCTCCACTCCGAAAGAAAACCTGCCTCAAACACCTCTGCAGAGTGCCGAACTCGCACCTGTGGCCCGACTCACCGAATCCCTGGTGTCCTTCAATGCCATGAGTTTCCGGGGTGTGCCTTACACCCATCCGGATGCAGCACCCCTGTTCATCCTCAGCCAGATCCTGACCGACACCTTCCTGATTCCCGAAATCCGTGAAAAAGGTGGGGCTTATGGGGCATTCAGCAGCTATGACACCCAGGCAGGCGTGTTTTCCATGTCCACCTACCGCGACCCTCAACTCAGCCGTTCCTACAGGGTCTTTGTGGAGGTGCTGGACCGGGTGCGTGCAGGTGAACTGGAACCCCGTCACCTGAAAGAGGGCATTCTGAGTGCCTGCAGTGCCCTCGACCCTCTCACCTCCCCGGACACCATTGGCAGCAACAGGGTTTACGGAGATCTGGGAGGGTTCACCCGTGAACGTCAGGAAGCTTTCCGGACCCAGATCCTGCAAACCACCCTGGAAGACCTGAAACGGGTCACCGATACCTATCTGAAACCCGAACTGGCTGCTTATGCCACTGTCACCAGCAGCAACATCTTGCATGCTCAGTCGGATCTTCCTGTGGCCTTCAAAGAATTGCCCATCTGAGCCATAGAACACCAGAGACCTCCAGTTCCCCTGGAGGTCTTTTTTCATTTTTGAGGGGGGTCAGATCAGAAACTCAATGCTCTTTTCAAACACCCAGTCGGTCCACTGAAAGGAACCAAAGATGTGGTCCGCTTCTGGAATCACAATCAGTTCGGCATTGGCATGTTCTGCATAACTGATGGCGGTCTGGAGCGGTACGGCCTGATCCTTCTCTCCCTGAATGATGCGTACAGGTCCCCGGTAGGCGGCCAGGGCCTTTCTGGTGTCGTGGGTGGCGAGGTCCAGAAAGTACTGTCTGCCCAGGGGCCATCCACCGTGGTCCGTGGTGGTGGCAGGAATCTTCCCGTTCAGGATGCGCAGCATGCCTTCGGGTGCAGCGGGTGCCCACAGCAGCAAACGCTCTGCCTGCATTTTTGTGGCAGCCAGGGTGGCAGTCAGTCCTCCCATCGAGAAACCGAGCACCCGCACATTTCTGGGGTCCAGATCGGGATAGTTGCGCAGGTAATCCGCAGCAGCTACCGCATCTTCCACATTGCGGGTGATGGTCATTTCACTGAAATCCCCCTCGCTGTCGCCGTTGCCCCGGTAATCAAAGCGTAGAGCGGCAATGCCAAGCTGTGCCAGCCTGCGGGCCAGCAACACGAAAAGCCGGTGGTGTTCACTTTTCGAGCCTGTGAATCCGTGCAAAAAGATCACGCTGGGATGGCCTGCTTCAGGTCTGGGGGTGTCGGGAAGGTGAAGCATGCCGTGAATCTTCTGGCCGCCCACCGTGAACGTGGCCCATGTTTCCATGCGCCCCAGTCTACACCCGGGTTCCTGCATCGAAATGTTGTTTTCTTCTGTGTTTTCCAGACGTCTGCTGGTTTTCACAGCGGGCTGTGAAGGGCACTCCTTCACCAATCTAGACCTGAGTCTTAACTGATGTTCAACTTAAACCAGACTGAAAGACTTGTGTGATATCTTGCAGTTCAAGATGGGCTGGAAGGCCCAAGTTCTGCCTTTTTGCAGGTTCAGAACAGCAGTCTTGCAGGGTGGCGCTGCACGGGTGTCTTTTCAGAAGACCTCAGTGTGGCTGCAGAAAGGGAGCATGACATGTCCGTCCTTCAAACCAAAGATCTCAGCCCCTGGTCTGCCCGGTGGACCCAGCAGTACCTCGGTTTCCAGAAAAGGTACCCCCTCGAAACCGTGAATGGTGTGGTGCTTTTCAGCAATCTGGACCGCACCCCTGCCCACACCCGTGCCACCGTGTCCTTCAGTGGCCTTGGAGAGTCCAGGACCGAGGGCATCTGGTACTTCACCCCGGATCGCCTGATCGTCAAAATGAACGGGGAAATCTACAATTGGACCAGCCTGGAAGGACTGACCGTGGTCTATGACCAGAGCGATGAGCAAAAAGACCTGCTCACGGTGCTCGATCAGGATGGGGACACCCTGCTGGAACTTGATTTCTCTGTCTACGTCAAGAACAAGATCAAAGTGGCAGGTGGCTTCCTGATGGCCTCGGGCTTCAAAGCCTTCGAGATCACCCCGGAAACCCTGCAGTCCCGTGAAGACATCCTGGAAGACTACTTCAGGAAAGCCCGGGAACCCCAGAGCAGGTATTTTCAGGAGGGCAACTGGATTGTCACCAGCGTTCCGCCCCTGCCTGAAGTAGAACACTGAGCCCCAAATAATAAAATCTGAAAAACAAAAGACCGGGAAATTCCCGGTCTTTCTTGATTTTTGTCTCAGGGCAGCAGACGGTGACGGTCTCTGGGGAAGGCACGTGCATATCGCACGTTCTGGATGCCCAGGAATTTGGCAGTCAGGCGCTCTGCACCAATGGCAAAACCACCGTGAGGGGGCATGCCGTGCTTGAAGACTTCGAGGTACCCCTCGAAACCATCCACTTTCATGTTGCGGTCTGCCAGGCTTTCGAGCAGCATGGGGTACTCGTGGATGCGCTGTCCCCCGGAGGTGATCTCGATGCCCCGGTACAGCAGGTCAAAGCTGCGGGTCATGCCGTCTGCTTCATAGTAGGCATAGAAGGGACGTGCATTTTTGGGGAAGCGGGTGACGAACACAAAATCGCTGCCCTCTTTTTCCTGGAAGTACTGGCTGAGCAGGCGTTCCCCTTCAGGGTCAAGGTCCTTGCCGCCCACACTGTACCCGAAGTGGTCCTTGATGAGCTGGCGGGCTTCCAGCAGCGGAATTCTGGGGAAACGCTCAGGTGCCACAGGGGCCTGAACTTTGAAGAGGTCAAATTCCTTCTGGCATTTGTCTGCGAGTTCTTTGCAGATGCGCTGCAGGACCATCTCTTCAATCTGCATCACATCCTCATCGGATTCGATGAAACCCAGCTCGACGTCCAGAGAGAGGTATTCGTTCAGGTGACGGCTGGTGGCATGTTCTTCCGCACGGTACACGGGGGCCGTTTCAAACACCCGCTCGTACACACCGACCATGATCTGCTTGTAAAGCTGGGGGCTCTGGGCCAGGTAGGCGCGCTCACCGAAGTAGTCCACTTCGAAGAGGTTGGAACCGCCTTCGGCTCCGGCAGATACAATCTTGGGCGTAAAAATTTCCGTGAAACCAGCGTCGATCAGGGCTTCACGGAAGGATTGAACCAGCACCGACTGCACCTTCAGGGCAGCACGTTCCTTGAGCCCGCGCACACTGACGTAACGGTAGTCCAGCAGCGTTTCGGGGTTGACGTTCCACTGCACTTTGGGAAGTTCCACGGGAGAGGGTTCCACGGCTCTGGAAATCACCTGAAGTTCGGCAATCTGGATTTCGTATCCGCCAGGGGCCTTGGGGTGCTGCACCACTTTGCCCTTCACCTGAACCACAGATTCTGCCATGGGGATTTCCAGGTGGGAACCCACGCACTGCACAATGCCGGTGCGGTCCCTGAGGGTCAGAAACTGCACCCCCCCGAGGTCCCGTCTGGCGTACACCCAGCCTTTCAGTAAGACGGTCTCTCCGACGTGCTGGCTGAGGTCCTGAACCAGGGTTCTCTGAAGCGTTTCTACCACAGTCTCGTGCATGGCTGTCTCCTCTACGAAAAACCCCCCGTTTTATACGGGGGGCTTAAGCTCAATACAGTGCCTACGCCACCCGTCGGTGACGATTGTCATCATTATTCACGGTGGCGGCGAGGCATTTCACTTACCGAGTACGGTAATGAATTGGCCTTGCTTCCGTCAAGTGGGGCAGCTAGACAGAATTGCCTTTGGGAGCAAAGGGAAAGGCAATTCAGAAATTCGCAACAGCAACCTGTGTTGGTTCTGTCCTAGATTGTGAATTTTTTATTCTAAAATTGTGCACATCTCAACAAGGGATTTCCTACATCTCTCAGGCCAAAATCAGGTAATCTTAGACCATGCTCAAAGTGATCACCGATTCGACCTGTGATCTTCTGCCCGAACAGGTGGAGGCACATCACCTTTCCGTGGTGCCCCTGTACGTGAATTTTGATGGGAAACTGCAAAAGGACCGCCTGGAAATCAGCACCCCTGACATTTTCACCGGTGTCAAAGCAGGCAAGAAGATTCCTTCCACCAGCCAGCCCTCCCCCGAAGACTTCAAAGGTTTTTATGACAACGCCCTGATGGTGGCCGACCATGTGCTTTCCATCCACATCTCCAGCAAGATGTCTGGCACCGCCCAGAGTGCCACCCTTGCTGCCAAGGAGTTTGAAGGCCGCGTGACGGTCTTCGACTCTGAAACGGTTTCGGTGGGTCTGGGCATGATGGCCATGCGCGCCAGCGACATGGCCTGGATGGGCAGCAAACGCGAAGAAATCCTTGTGGCCCTGGAGCAGGTGCGCCAGAAGCAGAGCATCATGTTCACCGTGGACACCCTGGACTACCTGCGCATGAACGGACGCATTGGAGGTGCCCAGGCCCTGCTGGGAAGCCTTCTCAACATCAAACCTGTCCTGGGCGTAAAGAATGGCCGCGTCGAAGCTGCAGGCCGGGTGCGTGGTCGTCCCCAGGCCATCAAAGAATTGCAGAACCACATCGCCAAATATGTGCAGGTCAACGGTCCCTCCCGTCTGTGCATGATTGACACCCCCGGAGGGGAAGAAGAAGCCCAGAGAATGGCCGAGGCCGTCAAAGCCACTGGCGTGGAAGTGATCGGCATCAACCCTCTCGGTGCGGTGGTGGCGACCCACGCCGGACCCGGGACCATCGGGTACGGCATCGAACCCATCAAACTGTAAATCCAGCGTTTCAGTCCACACAGAAGGGTGCTTTGTTACCCTTCTGTATTTTTTGCGACTTTTTTGAGTATGATGAAAGCCTGATGTGGACCAAAATCTCCATCGGGGTGCTCGCCGTCACCCTGGCCTCTCTTTCATGGATGCTGACCCCTCTGGGGGGACAGCAGGAAGCATCCAGCCTTCCTCAACTCACGCCGGTGGCACAGGCTGCACCTGTTCATGTTCAGAAACCTGTGTGCTATGCGTTCCAGCCCAGAAACATTCCCCATGTTGATGCCCCCACACCTCCCAGCAGATTGCAGGGCAAACTGGGCCTTTTCGTGGCAGAGGTGGACCCGGTGACCCTGGCCTTCAAACGTGTGGTTTCCAGAGATGCCAACAGTTCCTTCCCCCTTGCCAGCACCTACAAACAGGCCGTGATGTACGAACTGGCCCGGCAGGTGGATCAGGGTGAAGTCTCCCTGAAAGAAATCTTTGACGTTACCCAGAGCAATCACAGCCTGGGTGAATTCCCCTACGATGGAAGCGACGTGAACACCCTTGCTGTGCGCATGATCAAAAACAGCGACAACACCGCCACTGACATCCTGCAAAGACGGGTCGGGCTCAGAAAAGTCCAGGCAAACATTGATGCCCTGAACCTCTGCAAAACCCGCATGATCATGACCACCAAAGGCTGGTGGACCGCCCAGGCCAGCATGAGTCCCATGTTCCCCAAAAACAGAGAGGCGCTGCTGAAAGCCGCCGAGGAATATGGCAAGCTGCGCGGAGAAGCGCTGTACCAGAAAGCAGAAGCCCTGGACCAGGATGCGCAGAAAGTCTTCTGGCTCGATCTGGACAAGGCCATCACCAGATACTTTGAGTCAGACCGCTATGATCCCAGAGTGGACCTGAACACCCATAATGTCAGCACACCAGCAGAATTGGCTGTCTTCCTCTCCCATGAATTCCTGCGCAACGGTCTGAATCCGCAAACAGACAAATGGTTCCGGGAAGTGATGGCCACCGCACCCAATGGCAGCAGGCTTGCCCTACCCCATGAATACTTTGGAGGCAAAGGGGGCAACGGCTGGCGTATTCTGACCTACAGTGGATACCTGCTGGGAAAAGATGGAAAACACTACGTGTATGCCTTCCTGAACCAGGAAAGTGGTCACACTTACACCATGCGAGACACCGGAGCGGCTTTCATCTGGATCAATCAGGCCTTCAAGGCCCTGCAGGCCCTGCCAGAAGCCAGCCCTCCAGCCCTGCAGGCCAGTCCTCAGGGCAATGCTGAACGGGGTACACCACAATAAACCTCCTTTCAAACAAAAAGCACCCTGAAATCAGGGTGCTTTTTGTTTGAAAGGAGGTCACTTCAGGTAGGACTTGAAAGCTGCCAGCTGTTCAGCAGAGGGTTTGGTGGTGGCTGTGGCCTCCCCCTTCGCATTGAACTTCACAAACAGGAGTCCTGTGCCAGACTTGTTGCTCAGTTTCTGCTTGCCGCTCTGGAAAGAATAGTTCCCGTACAGGACAGCAACATTCTTTTCGTAGTCTGCCAGGACCATGTTGGCCTTGATGGCAGGGGCCTGTGCCTGCACGCCACCCGAAGCCACAATGATGTGGTCTTTGGTGTTCACCACGACTTTATCGGCGCCCAGGTCCTTGATGTTGTCGTCTTTGTAGTTGATCTTTCCGGTGGCGGTCAGATTGTTGTTCTTTACGGAATATTCCACATTGCTGGCGGTCAGCAGGCCACCATCGCTGGTGGTGAGTTTTGCTGTTTTTGCCTTGAGGAAATCCCCTTCTTTCATTTCGATGAACTGGGCATCGATTTTGATTCCGTTTTTGCTGTCGGTCACCATGCCTCCCTGGGGGAGGGTGGTGATCCCGGTGACCAGATCGACATCCTGGTTGCCTTTGGGCTTGATGTCAAATCCAGAGAAACTGGCGGCAAGGGACACGCCGCACAGGGCACTGATGATGAGAAGCTCACGTTTCATGAGAACCATCGTAAACCAAGGGGGCTTAGAAGCGTGAACCTCATCTAAAGCAGGCTGCATTGTTTGAAAGGATACAACTCTGTTAAACTCGGCTAGATGAGCATTTTCCGCGTTCTCCTGCTGGCCCTCTTTGCATTAAACTGGGCTTTTGCCACACCCAGGGTTGGGCAATACGAGGGTTACACCCGTCTGGTTCTGGATCTGCCAAAAGAGGTCAAGTACTTCATCAACGAACAGAAAACCACCCTGACGGTGCGCCTGACCGGCATCAAACTGCCTGCAGTGTCCTCCCAGGTCTCCTCCAACGAAATCAGCAGTTATGAGATCAGAACTTCTGGCAGTGACACGCTGTGGGTGATGAACCTCAAGCATCCTCTGCAAAAAAAGTACACCTCTTTCTGGCTGGACAGCGTGGATGGAAAAGGGGTGCGGCTGGTGCTGGATCTGGGCAGCAAGAGTGTGGCTTCAAATGCAACCACCAAGAACACGTCTCAGCCTGCTGGCAGCAAAACCCCCACAGCCAGAGCACCCACTCCTCCTGTCATCAAGAAGCAGAAGTTGCGTGTGGTGATCGACGCTGGACACGGAGGCAATGACCCCGGAATGGTGGGTTTCATCACCGAGAAGGAAGTCACGCTGGATGTGGCCCTGAAATTAAAAGAGATCCTGCGCAAGAAAAATGTCGAAGTGGTGCTCACCCGCGATGAAGACGAGGACCTCAGCCCGGACAAGCGCACCGACCTGACCGCCAGAGCAAACATGGCGAATGCTGGAACGGTCAATGTGTTCGTCAGCATTCACGTCAATTCAGGCCCAGAGAGTGCCCAGGGGGTGGAAACCTTCATCTTCGGGGAAACCCAGGGATCGCAGACCCGTGCCCTGGCCGTCAAAGAGAACGGGGGTGGAGCCATCGGTGAAAGCATCACCAAGCAGGCCACCAGTTACGCCCAGAGCATTCTTGGGGACATTCTGGTGCAGGCCAACCTCACCCTTTCCCGGCAATTTGCCCAGGCCGTTCAAAATTCGATGGTGCGAGAACTGAATGCAATCAACAGGGGCGTGAAGTCCGGCCCTCTGATGGTCCTTCGTTTTGCCCGCACTCCTGCCATCCTGGTGGAAATCGGGTTCGGTTCACATCCTGTGGAGGGCCGCAAACTGGACAACCCCTCGTACCGACAGCAGGTTGCTGAAAGCATTGCCAGTGGCATCTTCAACTTTCTGCATGTGAAGTAGAGACCAGAAAAAGGCTGCAGCATGTGCTGCAGCCTTTTTTTATGCAAGGATCATTTTCTGCCTTTGACATGCCAGAGGGTCTCACTGAGGCCTGAACGTGCGTTTACAGCACGGGCCATCACGAAAAGCAGGTCAGAAACGCGGTTCAGGTAAACCCTCACCTGTGGGTTCACCTCCTCTTCCTGTTGCAGGCGCACCACATCCCGTTCTGCACGTCTGGCGACATTGCGGGCCACATGCAGGGTTGCAGCAGTCACGGTTCCACCAGGGTGAATGAAATTCCTCAGAGGCTCACATTCAGTTTCCAGACGGTCAATCATGCCTTCAAGCACTGCAACATCCTCTGCATCCATTCGGTTGACGTTTTTGGCATAAGGACTGTCTGCACGGGTGGCCAGATCTGCCCCGACATCAAACAGGGCATTTTGCAGATAAGCCAGTTCTTCATCCAGAAGAGCATCCTGGCTCTGGGCACGGGCCAGGCCCAGCAGGGAATTGAGCTCGTCCACTGTACCGTAGGCTTCCACTCTGGGGTGCCCTTTGGACACCCGATCTGCACCATAAAGACCGGTCTCACCCTGGTCTCCTGTTCGGGTATAAATCTTCATGGCTGAAGTTTAACCTGTCTGATGGACAGACTGCGTAAGGCAACACCACAACTCACTTCTTGTTTTGGGTTGCCATGCACAATGGGCCAGTCTTTCACACCCGTGCTTTGAAGTTGAGCAGATAGGTGATGGTCTTTTTCTGCCCAGGTTGCAACACCTCCACCACCTGCAAACCCTCTGGAATGGCTTGCAGGGTCTCTCCTACCGCCTCTGCAGTTTCTGAATAGGTCTGAAAATGCTCCTGATATTTCACTGTGACTTCCCTGTCCTTGTGGTTCTCAAGATGCAAATGAACCCGATGCGTGGTGATTTGTTTGTTGGCCCGCAGCACCTCAATCTCCCTCTGGTAATTGACATCTGGATCAATTCCCAGGCTGAATGACACTTTCTCCTTTGCTGTGGTGGCCGACAATCTGTGCTGACCCACCACACTGCCTGTATCCCGGACAGTCATCTTGCCCTGTGGCAGGGCACAGGGGGCCTCAAATTCGTACCAGCGCTGCATCTTTCCCTGGACATTGCGTGTGTATTTGTGGACCTTCTGAACAAACCCTGCTTTCTGGTGAATCTGCAAGGTTTCACTCAACACCTTCAGGGAGGTTGCCCCCTCCCCTCGCAAGACAAAGCTGCCAGTGAGGTTGAACATCTGGAGACCCACCTGTTCCTGTTGAGGCTCAGCTGTGGGCATGCTCCTTTCCATGCCGGCAGCAGGAACTGCCCTGCCTTCCATCCCGTACAGGTCTTCTGGCAGTGCTGGAGGCAACAACTTCACATCACCAGCGATCAAAACAGCCTGATCCACCTGCAGATCTTGCACCGTTTGATTGATCACTTCTGCCCAGGCAGTTAAAGTCCCCTGTCCATTTTGCACGTCGAGGGTGAGGTGAGCTGTCCAGAACAGGGCGCGGGTGAGATAACTCAGTACCGCCTGCTCTCCACCTCCTGTATGAAAACAAACTTCGTGCTGGGCTCCTCTGGGAGCAGGCTTTTCAGTAAACATCAGGTCCTGAGGCTGGATGTAGAAAAAACGGCCATCTTCATCCTGAACCAGTCCATCTTCAGCATGAATCAATTTGACTTTCTGCATGGTGTGCGGTGTGCTGAGAATCACCCAGCAGTCTTGCCACAGGCTCAGGGCACTGGGAAGCCTGCGCTTCTGGACCAGTTCTACCTTTACACCTTCCAGGGACAGGGAATCTGGCAACAGGGAATTCCAGCTGCGGTCATCGAAAACGCGCAGAAATTGCTTCTGGATTTCAACGGTTTCCCGGTATTCAGAAAACGTTTCATAGATGCGAAGTTGAAGGTTCATGCTTCAGTCTGTCAGCAATCCCAGCAAGAAAAAAGCCCCCGCGAAGGGGGCACCTTGATTTGTGGGTTTTAGACCGTAACTCCAGGCTGCACGTACCGCCCAGACTCCTGCGTCAGGGACTTCAGGCGTCGGGACACGAAGGGGCTCAGGGCACCCTGGGGGTACCGCCAGGACCAGTTGCTGTCACTGAGGCTTCCAGGAAGGTTCATGCGGGCCTCTGTGCCCAGGTTGAGCACATCCTGCAGGGGAACAATGGCCACTTTGGTGCGGGAACGCCAGGCCATTTCGGTGAGGAGCCAGGCCACGCGGTCCTCGGTGACTTCGGTGTGGGCCACCTGATTGAGGTGGTGTTTTTCGTCCTCTTTGGCACTGTTGAACCAGCCACGGGTGGTGTCGTTGTCGTGGGTGCCCGTGTAAACAATCTGGTTCTCCTTGAGGTTTTCAGGGAGGAAGGCGTTGGATGCCCAGTCCCCGCCTCCGAAGGCGAATTGCAGAATGGCCATGCCAGGGAATCCGAAAGAATCTCTCAGGTCTTCAACTTCAGGGGTGATGACCCCAAGGTCTTCTGCAATGATGGGGATTTCACCGAGTGCATCGCGAATCTTCTGGAAGAGGGCCTTGCCGGGGGCTTTGACCCACTGTCCATTGATGGCGGTTTCTGCGGGGTACTGGATTTCCCAGTAGGCTTCGAAGCCTCTGAAGTGGTCAATTCGGACCAGATCGTACAGTTTCAGGCAGCCCTTGATGCGTTCAATCCACCAGTCGAAACCACGCTCCTGCATGATGTCCCAGCGGTACAGGGGGTTTCCCCACAGCTGTCCGGTTTCACTGAAGTAGTCTGGTGGAACGCCTGCCACCACCGTGGGTTGACCGAGGTCATCAAAGTAGAACTGGTCAGGGTTGGCCCAGGCGTCTGCAGAGTCCATGGCCACAAAAATCGGGATGTCTCCGATGATCTGGATGCCTTTGCTGTGGGCATACTTCCGGATGCTGGTCCAGGCCCGGAAAAACAGGAACTGGTAGAAGCTGATGCGCTCAATGTCATCTGCGAGGCGCACTCTGGCCTCCTGCATGGCCTGTGCTTCACGGCGACGGATGGGGAGGTCCCAGGCGTTCCAGGGCAGTCCACCATTTTCGTCTTTCAGGGCCATGAACAGGGCGTAATCGCTGAGCCACTGGCTTTCCTCTGCCTTGAATGTCTCAAATTCGGCTTTCAGCTGACCGAAGTCACCGTCCCTGAAGTGGGTGTAGGCTGCACGGAGCTTCTGGAATTTCCAGATGTAGATCCAGCCATAATCCACCTTGCCAGGGGGGAAATCGGGGGTGTCAGCAAGGTCTTCTTCTGTCAGCAGGCCTTCTTTCTGGAGGTCATCAAAGCTGATCAGGTAGGGGTTGCCTGCAAAAGCACTGAACGATTGATAGGGGCTGTCGCCGTAACCGGTTGGGCCAAGGGGCAGCACCTGCCACCATTGCTGTCCGGCTTCAAACAGCCAGTCTAAAAATGCATATGCACTTGCTCCAAGCTCACCGACGCCATACCGTCCAGGAAATGACGTGGGGTGGAGCAGGATGCCGCTGCTGCGGGGTAAGTTCATCACAACCTCCAGTTTGGAATTGCTTCCATTCCTCAACATGGTAACAAAAACCACTGCAACTGAGAATAGGGCATTCAGGGAGAACACACCGTTCCCTGAACTAAACATAACGATCAACGCAAAATCAAACTGGAACTAATAACCCCGAGTTCGCTGTACCCTGCCCATCATTTCTTCACCTGCAGCCAGCCGGGACAGATTGTCCAGCATGAATTCCCGCATCTTGCCCTGCAGCCTGTCGCTCTGGGAGGCCACATGAGGGGTCAGGATCACATTGGGCAGATTCCCAGAAGGGGTGATCGGCTGGAAGGGGCTCAGGAGTGGTCACATCGAGCGCTGCACCCGCAATGTGGTCTTGTTGTAAGGCCACAAGCAGGTCATTCTGGTTGACGGCATCTCCCCTGCCCACGTTCACCACCCAGGCATGGGGAGGAAGCAATTCAAGCACTTCACGGTTCAGGACATGCCGGGTTTCAGGGGTGCTGGGCAAGATCATCACCAGATAGTCCGTTTCAGGCAGGACCCGTTCAAACTCCGCAGGGGTGATGATGGGCACTGCTCCGTCTGTCCCCCTCTGGGTCCGAACACCTGTGACATGTGCTCCCATCACCTTGAGAACATTGCCCACTGCCCGTCCAATGTTCCCGTACCCCCAGATCACCACATGGCGGGAATGGATCGACCCGAAAGGATGGGGGTGGGTCCAGCGGTGCTCACGTTGCTGGTCCCTGAGCACATGAAGCCTGCGGGCAATGCCAAGCAGCAAAGCGAGCGTGTGCTCTGTCACCAGTTCTTCATGCAGGTTTGGTGCCCGATACAGGGTGATGTGCTCTGGAAGGTTCATGGCGAGGACATGGTCCACACCAGCGGTCAGCGTCTGAATCCACTTCAAGCTGTGGGCGTTTTCCAGCAGACGCCGCACAAAATCCCGGCTGAGCGTCCAGAGCACCAGCCCTTCCGCTTCTGTCACGGCAACTGGAAGGTCCTGATCAGGAAAGACCTTTACCCATTCGATGCCTTGCAGGTCAGGGAGTTCCACATGGCCCGACACCATCACCTTCACAGGACCTCTCCCCCGGATTGCAGTTGCTTCAGGAAATCAAGGCGGGTCAGTTCCATGTTGACACTGGTGGAATCTCCCTTCTGGGCATGGCTCTTCACCTGAAACCCCACCCGGGCAAAACAGCGCTGCGCTCGCACATTGTGCAGAAAAGTGGTCAGGCGAATCCGATCCAGCGGAGGCTGCAATTGCTGAAAAGCATAGACTGCCAGAGCCATCAGTGCTTCACGGCCATAACCATGGCCCAGCAGGGTTCTGTCCCCTATCATGATCCCCAGCGTTCCCTGGGTGGGCTGCACAGGAAACGCAGGTTGCAGGTGGTAGAGTTCGACTGAACCGATCAGGCGACCTTCGGTGTAGATGCCAAATCCCCACTTGTCTCCCGCCTGCTCCTCCTCCAGCAAAATGCGCTTAAACAGCCAGAGAGGAAGCCGAACTGGACGGGCCCCGTTCCAGTCTGCCAGTTCACGGTCCCTGAAAAAAGCATGCATGAGCCGCCAGTCGGCCACTGTCAGTTCGGTGATGCGCTTCAATTCCACCCGGCCATAACGGATCTGCATTCCCACCCCTCAAAAGCAGAATGAAGCTTTAAGGCTTCATTCCAGTGCACTGGTCATGCCCCCACCAGCAAGGGTTTGTTGTTCTGGTCCACATGCACCACTCTTGGAGTGAGGTTCCTGGCTTCCTCTTCAGTGAAGTTGCCATATGCTGCGATGATCACCAGATCTCCAGGTTTGACCAGATGGGCCGCAGCCCCATTGATCCCGATGACCCCACTTCCCCTGGCCCCACGCAGCGCATAGGTGGAAAGTCGGTTGCCATTGGTGATGTTGTAAATGTCCACCCGCTCATTCGGCAGGATGTCTGCGAGTTCCAGCAGGTCAGAATCGATGGTGATGGAGCCCACATAATCCAGGTCAGCCTGGGTCACCGTGGCCCGATGGATTTTGGCTCGAAACATGATGCGTTCCACGAAAGGCATTCTACTCCAGTGTTCATGGGACAATCGTGATGTGGATTTACACCAGCACCGTTTTGGCCTGAAGTACACCACTCATGCTCCTGACCATTCACATGACGGCTTCTGGCAAGGCTGGGTCCACAAACACGGTCTTCTGCTGGGTGTAGTGCACCTGCCCCTTCCCTGCCCCTTTTGGCCGCCAGACATGCTTGATGCGGGTGTAATCCACAGGTACATTCCCTGACTCTCTGGCCTTGGAAAAGTGTGCTGCCAGTGCAGCCACCTTCAGGACCACATCAAAGGGAAGCTCTTTGCCACCAGATCGAACCAGCACATGGGAACCCGGATAACCCTGGGCATGAAACCAGTGATCCATGCTCTTGCCAATGCGGTGGGTGAGCATTTCATTCTCTGTGGAATTGCGCCCCACCAGCACCTCGAAACCCCCAATCCGGTATCTCGCTCCCACCTGAACCGTGTTTTTGGTGGAAGTTTCTGCTCCCAGAATTTGCTGTTCCCATTGCTTCAGTCTGGGCAGATCTGCCTGCATCACCTGTTCCAGCAGGACTTGCAGTTCTTGTTGCTCCTGCAGCAACTGGGGTTCACGCTCCAGCAATCTGAGATACACATCTTCCCTTTTGCGGGCACGGGCATACAGACGATCTGCATTCTGCCAGGGTTTCTGGTCTGGCTTGAGTGGGACTTGAACCCTCTCCCCTGTCTCAAAATCAGGAAGTTCCACGCCAGTTGCACCCTCTGGAACCTGATGCTGGTACGCCATCAGCAAATCTGCCCAGGCCCGCTCTTGCAGGGCTGTTTCTGCTCCCTGCTCTGCACGTCTGACATCCATCAATTGTTCATGGAGAACTTTAAGCCTTTTCTGCAACACTTCTCTGAGGGACTTGCGAATGGCCTCTGCCTGCTCGGCCTGGGAAACATCTCTGGCCTGCTCCGAAAGTGAACCCTGGGCAACACTGGGGTCTTCCACCAGGGACTTCACTGCAGAAAACACCACTGGAATGCGGTCGCCGACCACTTCAGAGAGACCAATCCCCGAGCGTCTGCTCAACTCGGACAGCAGAGTGGGCCCCAGACCATCCAGCACGTCTCTGGCCTTCAGCAGTGGACGCTCAGCGAGAACCTCAAGGTCCTCCAGTTGCAGGGTTCGAGGATCGAGCTTTTCATAAGGCGGAGGAGGCGTATAACTGCCTCCAGACCGCACCACCCGGTAACGGTTGCGGCTGCCAGTGATCTCCCTGGCAGCCATCAGGATTTTTCCAGCAAATCCCTCTCCTGTCTCCAGGATCAACAGGTTGGCGTTGCGTCCAGTGACCTCAAAAAGCAGTCTGGTGGGTGGGGCATCAATGAAACCCTTTGCTCCTGAGAAGTGAAACACCACCACACGATCCAACTTGAGCTGTTCCGCCCGAACCAACTCTCCTTGCACTTTTGATGCCATGAAGCGTTGAAATGGATTGCGCGCTTCACCCTGAAGACGGTCACGTGAAAAATACAACGCAGGCGTGGGAGGTGCATATTCCAGCACCAGAAAACCCAGACCCTCCAGATAAAGTGCCGCAGAGGTTTCACTGGGAAAAACCCAGCCTCTGGTGGCAAGGGGCATGCGGCCCTCCAGGAGCCGCAGCTGATGGGACAGAAATAGGCCTTCCATATGAGGCCCACAATACAACAGGCAAGAAGGTGCTACCACTGCAGTACAGCTTATTGATGTTCGCAAAAAGAACTGTAGGTTCTTGTTGCTGAGCAACGCGAATGGAACGATCAGGACAGCCAGGTGACCTGCCCTTGTTTTTGCGTAGATCAATAAAGGGTGTTTTGAAAGTCTGTAGGAGAGGATTCTCCTGATTTTACCTCGCTCAAAACTGGAAAAGGAGTCACTGCAGCCTGGTGGCTCTTTTCCTACGCTGAGACATGAAAACCCAAAGTTTCACCAGTGACCTCACCGATCAGGAGTGGAAAATTCTGGAACCTCTGGTCCCCCCTGAACGTCCCATGGGGCGGCCCAGGAAGTGGTCTCTGCGGCACATCCTCAATGGGATTTTCTACGTGCTCAGAGGAGGGATCGCCTGGAGACTTTTGCCATTTAACTTTCCCCCTTGGCAAACGGTCTACGCGTATCACCGCAACTGGAGAATCGAAGGGCTCTGGGAAAGCATCCATACCGCCTTGCGGTAACAGGTGCGCCATCAGGAAGGCCGAGAACCCACCCCCAGTGCAGGCATCATCGACAGTCAGTCGGTGAAAACCACCGAAGCAGGAGGACCCAGAGGCTACGATGGCGGAAAAAAGGTGAACGGTCGAAAAAGGCACATCCTGGTCGACACTCTTGGGTTGGTTCTGAAAGTGGTGGTGCATGAGGGCAATCTGCAGGACCGTCAGGCCGCTTCCAGAGTCTTTGCTGGCC